>CAPNGW010000067.1 GCA_948665105.1 uncultured Lachnospiraceae bacterium | reverse complement strand
TGCCAGAGCCACCAGCTTCTTCCCGCCGCTTTTGCCCGACGCCGCACACTTTTTCACCGGTGGCTTCACCGACGCTGCCGGAATCTTACCTGCTTTCTCCTGACTCTCCACCTTGAGGACCGCTCTTAAAACTGCCAGAATCTGTCCCTTGAAGTCATCACTTTTGGCGTCCAGAAGATTGCCAGGCTTGGTGACGAAGTCTACGGCCCCGCGCTCCAGAGCAATGTTGGTAGTATCGGCATCCTTGGTGGTTAAGGAGCTTACTACTATCACAGTGGCTTTAATGTGCTCCTCCTGAAGCTTCTCCAACACCTCAAGCCCATCCATTCGAGGCATATTGATGTCCATTACCACAGCGTCGTACCTCTGCTTCTTCAGCCACTCATAGGCTTCCAGGCCATTCCTGCAGACATCAACTGCCTGAAATGCGGTATCTGAGTTAATTATATCACAGATAACCCTTCTCATGAGTGCAGAATCATCAACTACGAGAATATTTTTTTTCATTCCACCTTCCCCCCCTGCTCTTTCTTGCGCCTTTTTCGTTCTTCCTCAAAAATGTATCTGATAATATCTTCACGGAGCTCAGCGTCTTCCGTAATAAACTCAATTCGCATCTCATGCAGGTTGTGGCTGTCCTGTACCGGCATAGTCCGAAGCACATGCCCCAGAATCCACGCATCGCAGTACACCACATCATTCATCAGCCGAAGGTTTGTAAGCATATGGGTTTTGGGCTCCACCGGCTCCTTAGTAAACATACGGGCTCCACCGCCGCTTAAGTCCAATATGGTGCCAATGCGCATGGGTTCGTCCGGAAAGGACAGACGATGCTGTCTTAGCATCTCCTCCGGCGTCAGTATTTTCGTCTCCTCCGGGGTCACCGGCACAAAGCGGACCTCCATACTGCACTCATAACGGTAAAAAGCCCTTCTTTGTATCTTGAAAAGCTTGGATACCGGCGCCACAGTCATCATAAAGACCCCATCATCCTTGTATCGCCGTTTCACCAGACACACACACTTGTACATGCTGTTTTTGGCGTAAAAGGTGAACTCATAGCGCACCCCCAGAGCAAGCAGAATCATTTTCCCGTTCTCACTGGGCATGGCTATTTCCAGCTCATCGTTGTCCCCGATGTCATAAACTACACTTCTAAGTATGCGCGCTCCCGCCTGGCCCGAGTTCTCTCCGGGCTGCTGCACTTTAATATCGATTTTATCTCCTACCGTTAAAATAGACGAAATCATAACACACCACCTACAATCGTTTATTTAATATATTTGATATAATCTGTATAAGTCCGTTTCGGACCTTGGGCTGATACGACTTGTTATTCACTAGATTGTCCGCCAGCACGGCAAAGGCCCGTGAGGATCTGGCATCGGGATTGCTTATGGATACCGGCATCTGCTGGCGCACCGCCCGCTCAATAGCCCGATCCTGGGGAATTACCCCCAAATAGGTAAGGCTTCCGCTTAAGAACTGGCCCACCACGGAATTCAGTTTCTCGAATACGGCGTTTCCGTCCTCCACCGTCAGTACCCGGTTGGAAATCACTTTTACCGACGAAGTGTCCTTGCGGAAATTGGGATCCCGGTGCAGAGCCTTTAGCAAGGAGTAGGAATCCGTCAGGGAGCTGGGCTCCGGTGTAGACACAATCACCACCTCCGGGCTGGCTACCACAAGCTCCATCACGTTGTCCGAAATCCCTGCTCCGGTATCAATCAAAATAATATCCGCCATGGTGTCCAGCTCTTTAAGGCTTTGCAGGAGAAATGTAAGCTGCTCCCTGGTAAGGTTGTTCATCTCGCTGATGCCGGAGCCCCCGGAAACAAATTTGATATCCATGGGCCCTTCCGTGATGATGTCTCCAACCTGTCTGCCCCGAAAAATCACATCGCTCATGTTGTACTTGGGCATGATGCCAAACATCACTTCCACATTTGCCAGCCCAAAATCCGCATCCAGAATCAGTACACGTTTTCCCATCTTCCTTAGCTGAACGGCCAGATTCACCGCCACATTGGACTTACCCACTCCACCTTTCCCGCTGGTGATGGTAATCACCCGAGCAGGAGGATCGGAAGACTGGTTCTTCTGTTTAATAATATTTCGCAATTGTTGTGCCTGATCCATGGCTATTTTCCTCCCAGCAATAATTTCACCATTTTCTGGGTATCGAACACTTCTATATCATCCGGTACATTCTGTCCATTGGTGGAATAAGACAAATCCGCACCGGTATACATCTTCATATTATAAATGTTACCATAGCAGGTCGTTTCATCCAGTTTGGTAAAAATCATGCGGAATTCAAAATTCTCCCGATACACATCCGCAATTTCCAGCAAATCACGGTATTTGGTGGTTGCACTCAGCACAAGATAAATCTCTTTTTCATAAGATTCATCCACATTCTCCACCAGCTGCTTCATATCGCTAAGCTGCCCCTGGTTCCGGTGGGAAAATCCTGCAGTATCCACCAACACCAAATCGTACTCTGAAAGACGCTCCAATGAGTCAGACAATTCTTGTGGAGAGTAAACAATAGTCAAGGGTGTGTCCAGAATATTGGCGTAGGTACGAAGCTGCTCTGCCGCTGCAATCCGGTAGGTATCCGCCGTCAGAAGAGCCACCTTCCTCCCCTTCTCCACCTTGAATTTGGAGGCAATCTTGGCGATGGTCGTGGTCTTACCCACTCCGGTGGGGCCAATAAAGAATGCAACCTTGGGCTTTTTTTCCGTAATCTCGATGGTTCTTGACTGTCCCAGCTTTAAAATCATCTTCTGATAGATATTGGACAGAAGAAAATCCATGCTGGGGCCGCCCCGCACCACTTTCTCGCTCTCATCCATAATCTGATTGGCATATTTTTCGTTCACTTCGTTTTCCAGCAAAATACTATAAAGCATTTTCAGGAAACGAAATCCTTCTCCTGAAGAAGGCTGCTCTGCAAATTTTTCTTCTATTGGGGATTCCTCACCGGAATTTAGCTTTTTCTCCAACAGATTCTGAAGACTTTCCAGCTTCTCCTCCAGTCCCACCGTCTCCATCTCCTTATATTCCGGCTTTTTGTACTCCGGTTTCTTATATTCAAATTCCGGCTGCACAGTCTTTTTTGGCTCCTGTTCAGGGGCCGGAATCACAATCTTCTCATCCGCTACCATATTAATCGTATCCCGGACAGAAAAAGCCGGCTTCGCTGACTCTTTGTTCACCATATTCGGCTCCTCCTCCAGTGCGGCTGTAACTTCATACACGGAATTTTTAAATTTTTTGAACAGTCCGGTTGGCTTTATAGCCTTTACATTCAGCACAACGGCTCCCTGCCCCAGCTCCGCCTTGGCTTTCTCTGTGGCTTCCAACTCGGTTTTTCCCTGAAATTTCTTGATTGTCATGCTAAACTCACCATCCCTACTGATTGTAATTCAATGTTTGACTCGATTTCATTATAGGAAACCACGATTAAATCCTTAAAATAGTCCTCCGTCAGCTTCTTAAAATACATACGAACAATGGGCGACGTAATCACAATGGCATTCTTGCCCATCTCTTCCAGCTTTGCCACCTCCGTCTCCACAGAGGAGACGATGCCTTTGGTCTTTTCCGGGTCCAAAGTCAGATATGCCCCCTGCTCCGTCTGCTTGACGCTGGACATAATTTCCTGCTCTGTCTTGGGGTCCAGGGTAATGACGCTTGTCACCTCCCCAGACGGAAAATACTTGCCGGAAATAGCTCGTTTTAATCCCTGGCGCGCATACTCCGTCAACACATCTGTGTCCCGGGTAGTGGATGCGTGGTCCGCCAGCGTTTCAAAAATAGTGAGCAAATCCCGAATGGATATTCCCTCCCGAAGAAGGTTTTGAAGTACTTTTTGCACCTCACCGATACCCAACAGCTTCGGTATCAGCTCTTCAATGAGGGCTCCGTTATCCTCCTTGATATTATTAATCAGATTCTGTACATCCTGCCTTGTTAAAAGCTCCGCCAGATGGCTCTTTATTACTTCCGTCAAGTGGGTTGCAATGATGGAGGGCGGATCCACCACTGTGTATCCAAGGCTCTCCGCACGCTCCCTCTGGCTCTCGGTAATCCAGATAGCGGGCAGGTGGAAGGAAGGCTCAAAGGTGGGAATACCTGTTATCTCCTCCTCCACAAACCCAGGGTTCATCGCCATGTAATGGTCAAAGAGAATCTCTCCCTCCGTAACCTGAACGCCTTTTATCTTGATAATATACTGGTTGGGATTCAACTGTATATTGTCACGCAAACGAATGATAGGCACCACAGTCCCGAGCTCCAGCGCAATCTGCCGGCGAATCATCACCACACGGTCCAGAAGGTCGCCGCCCTGGTTTACATCCGCCAGGGGAATGATTCCATAACCGAACTCCAGCTCGATGGGGTCTACATGGAGCAGAGACACCACATTCTCTGGCCGCCGAATCTCCTCTGCCGCCGACTCCGCCGAATCCACTGCCTCCTCAATCTCTTCCATGCCAATATTCTGCGAAACAGTACGCCCGCAGATAAGAAAGGAACCTCCCATGGCAAGAAACAGCCACCATTGCAGAGGTGTAAAAATCCCTAAGAAAATCAGCACCAGTCCCACGATATAGAGCACTTTGGGAATGCCAAAAAGCTGCTTCACTAAAGTTCCGCCAAAATCCGCTTCCTTGGAGGCCTTGGTAACCAGAATACCAGTGGATAAGGAGATCAGGAGGGAAGGAATCTGGCTCACAAGACCGTCACCGATGGTGAGAATACCAAACTGGGCCAGGGCATCGCCGATGTTCGTTCCCTGATTCAGCATACTCATGGACACACCGCCCACCAGGTTAATGATGGTGATGATAAGGCCTGCCACCGCATCTCCTTTTACATACTTGGTAGCTCCGTCCATGGACCCGAAGAAGCTGGACTCCATCTGAATCTTCTCCCGGCGCTCCCTTGCCTGCTTCTCATTGATAATTCCCGTATTCAAGTCGGCATCAATGGCCATCTGCTTTCCGGGCATGGCGTCCAGGGTAAATCTTGCGGTTACCTCTGCCACACGCTCAGAGCCCTTGTTGATAACAATGAACTGAATCAAAATCAACACAACAAATACGATGGCACCAATGGCAATGTTATTGCCTCCCACAAACTCTCCAAAGGTCCGAACCACGTTACCGGGGTCACCGGAATCCAGAATCAGACGGGTGGAAGATACGTTTAACGAAATACGAAATATGGTGGTGAACAGCAATAGCGTAGGGAAAAAGGACATGTCCAGCACTTCTTTGACAAAGAGGGCATTCATCAGCACAATCAATGCCACAGCCAGATTCAGCGCCAACATAATATCCAGCAGAATAGCGGGAATGGGGATGATGAAAAATATAACCGCCGCCAGTAAATAAAACGCCACGCCTGCATCTGCTTTTTTCATGCTGCTTACCTCCTTACTTAATTATTCTTCACACAATAGACCTTGTGTCTATTATCCTATACAATAGACACAAGGTCTATTGTCTTAGACTATATACAAACGCCAGCACCTCTGCTACGGCCTGGTAGAGCTCCGGGGGAATCTCAGCCCCCACATCCACATTGGCGTAAAGCATTCTGGCTAACGGTTTATTTTCTACCAGTTCAATGCCATGTTCCTTGGCTTTTTCGCGAATCTGCATGGCCAGATAATCCGCTCCCTTGGCAATCACCACCGGAGCCTTGTTCTGTTCGGCATCATATTTAATGGCAACAGACAGGTGGGTGGGGTTGGTAATCACCACATCCGCCGTGGGCAGATTCTGCATCATACGGCGCTGGGACACCTCCCGCATCTTGGCTCTTTGGCGTCCCTTGATTTCAGGATTTCCTTCCGTGTTCTTAAATTCATCCTTCACTTCCTGCTTGGTCATCTTCATGTCTTCCTTGAACTTATGTCTCTGATAAATAAAGTCCATAAGACCGATAACCAGATATACCACGCTGATGCGAAGCCCCGTGTCCAGCACAACGGTACCGGTGAGCATAATCACATCCATCAGTGGAATGTCGTAAAGCAGTAAAAGCACATGCTGCTGGTCCCGGATTGACACATAGGCCACATAGATAATCAGTCCTATCTTCAACAAAGACTTTACCAGCTCGAAGAGGGACTCCTTGGATAAAATCCGCTTAAATCCGCTTAAAGGGTTTAACTTGCTCCCCTTGGGCTTCATGGGCTTGGCCGTAGGCTTCCACCCCACCTGTGCAATACCAATCACCAGTACAATCAGAACGCCAATGGCGAAAAACGGCGCCACCAGCTTCATAATCATGGTGATGGCTTCATTGAACAGGTACACCACCATATTGGTTTTGAGCCCGCCCGCGCTGCTGTTCACCACATCCGGTATCTTTTCGTATATCTCCTGAAAGCTGCCCATCATATTGGTTCCCACAAAGGAGATAAATATTTTTAAGACCACAAACAGGGCAATCAGGTCGAAGGCTGCAGATAATTCTTTGCTCTTGGCTACCTGGCCCTCCTGCCGGGCATCCTTTAACTTTTTGGCAGTGGCCGGCTCAGTCTTCTCTCCGCCGGGCCCATCCTTGGCAAACCACTGCAGATTATAATCCAATCTGTATTGGCGGTTCTCCTTCATCAGTACATTCCTTCCACAAACAACACCATCATTTTCTTCATTTCAGAGAAAATAAAGTTGGAAATCACAGGCAGCAGCCGTATGGTCAGGAACATAATCCCCAGCCCCACCAGCATCTTAAGCTGTAAGCCCACAGCGAACATGTTCATCTGGGGAGCTACCTTTGCCATAATACCCAGAACGCAGTTCAGTATCATAATGCAGGCAAACACCGGCAGGACAATCCGAAACCCAATCACCATCATATCGCCCATAAAGGTCACCATGGATACCATAAGGTGGTCCCAGTTAAGGACACCCTCTGCAACAGGCACAAGCTCATAGGTGTCAATGATGGCCCGCAGGATAAAATGGTGCATGTTCGTAACAATCAAGAGCATCATCACAAAGTAATTGTAAAGATTGCCGGAAATACCTGTAGTACTCTGGGTCACCGGGTCGAAAATCTGAGCCATGGCAAAGCCGATATCCATATCAATGATTTTACCGGCGAACAAAACAATAGAATTACAAATATTTGCCGCAAATCCAATCAGCAAGCCTGTAATTCCTTCTTTTATGACGATAATGGAATATTCAAACATACCGGCATATTCCAAAGGCTCCTTGGGCAAAACTGTCTGGTACACCAAAAGGGCTACGAAAACCGAAAAACCAACTTTCACCCTTCTGGGTGTGTTATTCATGCCGAAAAACGGGGCAATGAACACGAAGGAGGCGATGCGTACCAGTATCATCAGAAAATATTCAAATGTATAAAGCGTAAACTCCAGATTCACCATGATTGGACCTTCATGTCAGATAAAGGCTGAAATTATTCCACAACCGGGTGATATACTCCGTCAATGTGGTCAGTATCCATGGGCCAAACAGAATCATCCCCAGAAAAACCGCAATAATTTTCGGTACAAAGGTAAGGGTCTGCTCCTGAATGGAGGTTACCGTCTGGAAAATACTGATAATCAGTCCCACAATCAGAGAAACCAACAATAAAGGCACCGCCACAGTAATAATCGTATAGATGGCATCGCTTGCAATGTCAAGGACCTGTCCTTCTGTTATCATCCTAATCACCTCTTTTTAGATTGAAAAAGCTTCGTCAGTAAAATGTACGGACCAAATTTCCTATGACCAGATTCCACCCATCTGCCAATATAAACAAAAGAATCTTAAAGGGCAGTGAAATGGTGGTGGGCGGAAGCATCATCATACCCATGGACATAAGCACCGAGGCTACCACCATATCGATTACGATAAAAGGAATGTAAATGATAAACCCGATGATAAAGGCTGTCCGAAGCTCACTGATAATAAAGCTGGGAATCAGCACTGTTATTGGCACTTCATCAAGCTCCGCTTCCTCCTCCGGGAATTCGATTCCCGCGATATCGCAAAACAGGGCCAGGTCATTCTCCTGGGTCTCTCCATACATAAACTCCCGAAGGGGCAAAAGACCGATATTCAGTGCCTCCTCCTGGGTAATTTCTCCAGCGTCTAAAGGCTTAATTGCCTCCTCGTTGATTCTGGAAAATATTGGAAACATAATAAATAACGTCAGAAACAGTGCCAACCCTATCATAACCTGATTAGGCGGCGCTGTCTGTGTTCCCAGGGCATTCCGCACAAAATGCAGTACGATAATAATCCTGGTAAAGGATGTCAGCATAATCAAAATTGCCGGAGCCAGTGACATCACGGTGAGAACCAGCAGTATCTTAAGGGTTCCCGACAATTCTCCGCTTTCGTTATTCAAAGCAAAGTACACGCCGTCGGCATCTGTTCCCGGGAAGGTATCCCTTAAACCGTCCACCCGGGTATCATACATCCCCTCCTCATTTGGATTCTGGGGGATATTTCCTGTGGCATATACTTCCTGACGAAAGCACAGAAACAAAGCGGTAATCAGCATCAGGGTTCCCAGAAAAACAGATGCCCCGCAGTATATTTTTTTAGCTCTCTTCATGTCTAAAGCCTACTTCCTTGGTAATTTCCCCTTGAGCTTTGAAAGAATATCCGCAAAATTCTCATGCATCCCGGACACCGGGTCATTGGAATCCGGCTTCCATTCCAGATCCTCCTCCTCAAGCTGGCACAGCACACTCACGGTGTCCTTGCAGACCGCAATGGCCAGACAGACCTTCCCTATCTTAACAATCTGAATGTACTTGTTATTGGTAATGCGGAAAGTCTCCATCACCTGAATATTCTTATTGGCATTCATGCCCCTCTGGTACCTGGCAATCCAGCGCGTACTGACATAAGTAATTACCAGCACAAAGACAAAGATAAGTAGCACCCCCACCAGGCGGAAAAAGCTGGCCAGGCCGGAAGTCCCTGCTGCTAAAAGCATCATATCATCCCACTACTTTTTTCACTGCTTCAATGACACGTTCCGCCTGAAAGGGCTTCACGATAAAGTCCTTGGCGCCGGACTGAATGGCTTCGATAACCATAGCCTGCTGTCCCATGGCGGAACACATGATAACACATGCACTGCCATCCAGTTCCCGAATCTTCTTGAGTGCGGCAATACCGTCCATCTCCGGCATGGTGATGTCCATCAGAACTAAATCCGGCTTTGTCTCCGCATATTTCTCGACGGCCCTGGCGCCATTCTCAGCTTCCCCGGCTATATTATAACCGTTCTTTGTTAAGATGTCCTTAATCATCATTCGCATGAAAGCTGCGTCGTCGCAAATTAAAATATTCTTTGCCATTGTTCTCTCTCCTCATAATGATATAATTAATTTAATTTTTGATGATTTCTGTGATGCGGATGCCAAAACTTTCCTCAATAACAACCACTTCGCCTTTGGCAATATATTTGCCGTTCACCAGCACATCAATGGGCTCTCCAGTAATCTTGTTAAGCTCTATGATTGTACCGGGTGCAAAATCCAGAATCTCCTGAATGGATTTGCTGGTTCTTCCCAGCTCTACAGTAACCTCCAGAGGCACATCCATGATTAAATCCATGTTTTCCTGCTGGGTTATGGGATTAAAGTCTCCCATGAAGGGCTGGAATTGAGCAGGCTGCACATTCACCGGCTGCTGCATATACATCTGTGACATATTCGGCATGGGCTGACCTCCCATCATGGGCTGGCCTCCCATCATGCCCATCCCTCCGGCAGGC
>CAPNGW010000066.1 GCA_948665105.1 uncultured Lachnospiraceae bacterium | reverse complement strand
CCATAAATGTCGGGCTTGCTGCTATGCACAAAGTACCGGAAGAAGAATTGAAGGAAGCTGTACTTGACTTTATCAAAAAATATGGTTTCCTCGGCTTTATGACCGCCCTGCCGACAACTGCGGACTTTATAACCTATGAATCGGTATATCTTCCCAAAAATCACTTTATAAGGGAAGAATCCCTCCCTACAGAGGACTATCTTGCCTATTTCTATCCTTTTGACAAGCCGGATTTCAGAAAGAACGGTCTGGAATCGGGCTGGTCGGTGACTGACCGTGAGGGCATTGCGATCACGATGGCTATGGGGAATGCGCCGCAGGCTGTGGCGATGGAACTGCAGAAGGAATATGCGGAAAGATACGACTGGCTTGTAAAGGAATTTACCGACTGGGCGTTTACCTTTATGACAAGTTTCCTTTATTACATGGATTATGATACAATTGACGAACAGACACGTAGCCTGTACCGTCAGGGCATTTCCGCTTTCGGCGGCATAGCCCCGACTTACCGGATCGCGCTTGAAAAGGATTCGCCCGTCATCGTATGGGATTTCCACTCCCTGCTCGTCATGGTGCAGATGTGCTTCTCATTCATGCTCACGGATAAAGACAGTGATATGCGCATGTGCAAACATTGTAAGAAAGCCTTTGTCGCAAGCAGGAAAGGGAATGAATTTTGCAGCCAGAGGTGCAAGAACCAGTTTAATGTATATAAATCAAGGGAAAAGAAGAAAGGGAACCAAAGAGATGATTGAAAATAAAAATGTAAATATCATAACCGATGCAGATGGTAAAAGGCTGGTCTTGATTAACGATATCCGTTTCAAGGGCAAACGTCAGATTGACTGGGATGATGTAAAGCAGTATCTTGAAGGATATGTCGGGGACTATTATGAAATTGAGGAAAATGCGGAACGTATTTATATCGGAAGTGAACTTCCTGAAGAATATACAGAATCAGAAAGCCGTAAAAGCCTTATGGGTGCAAATGCAAAAGCGAAGGCAAACGCCGCTACTGCGATACCAGAGCTGATACAGATAGCATCTAACCCGGCTTTTGAAGAAAACCGCAAGGAAAAACACAATAAAAACGCAAAATACGGCTGGTACAGGTATGATGTCCGTTTTGCCCTCCCGGTCTATGAGAAAAATGTGCTTGTAAGATACAATATCTTCTATGCCCGTCTTTTGATTAACCATGCCGAAAATGGCAGGAAGTATCTGTATGACATTTTGGCAATAAAAAAAGAAACGAGCAAGCCGTAGCAAGATGTACGGTGAAAACCCATTTCTTATTGTCAATAATAAGCTATTTTTTAATTCCTGTCAATCCCTAATTTTGATTTTTTTCAAAATACCACCATTGGCATTTTTAATGCAATGGGGGAACTTTGTTTCCCCTTAATCACTTCATAGCATGAGGCGCAGATGATGTCAAGACCGCCGCAGGCGAGGCGGAGCCGGTGTCTTGACATCATCTGCGCCTCATGCTACAAAGCTTAAAGCCAGAATAAAACTAAAGGGAATATATCAGATCGTGCAGCACTACTTCCTCCACCCTGCTCCTGATTCTGTTCATCTTCTGAAGCCAGCAAAGCCAGTCATCGGATTTTAACTGCTCCGTCACGCCCTCTTTTTTAGCCATCTGACTTACAAGCCTGTCCATCATTTCATTGCATTCTTCATCAATCTCTGCAAGGTGCTTCCATAATGTTTCTGATAGAATCATATATGAATAAATGCCTCCATGATTCTCCTTCAAAAACCGCTGTCTCATTCTCCCGTACTTTCCGATCTGATATTCCGTTGTATCCGAAAGTTTCAGGTCGGGAATCAGATAGTCACCTTCCCAATGATATGTAATTTCCATATACAACCGCCTTTCTTTGTGCTAAACTGTTTACAGATACGAATAAAAGAATTATCACCTTCTCCCTTTACCACAACATCTGCAAGTTTCCATTCACCACAAATGAGCCAGCCGCATATGTTGTATTTTAGCAGACGCACATTTCCGCTAAAATACTGCATTTGCCGGAAATGTTTACATCTACAGTTCACAACATATCACATCCGTCACTTCATGAAACGCCATAATCCCGACTGCGGTATCACCATCTTTCAGGATCAGTGCACGTCTATTCCTGATATACTCTTTCAGCTGTTCAAGATATTGTTCCTCATTCAGATGCGGGAAGCCGTCAATCACAAGATGGACCAGTTCCATCCATGCCGGGATGTCTGTGTCTGTTGCGTAGGTAATTTTCTGCTGCCAGTTGCTCTCCCCTTCTAAGTTTGTGGGATTCTCCTTCAAAATATATCTTAGCTGCAATGGGTAAAATTCTTCTTCCTCCCTGTACCGGTTAGGTGCCTTTTTATACATCGCCCTAAAGCTGTCCGTAAAAGACTGCTGGCTCTCATATCCGGCAGTAAGCGCAATTTCAAGGATTGGTTTATCGGAAAAAACAAGCAGCTTTGCGGCCTCAGTCAGCCTGCGGCGCTGTGCATAAGTCTGGATTGTCAGACCAACTGTGCCTTTAAACATTCTGTGCAGATGATATTTTGAATAATGCAGCACTTCTGCAATCGCTTCCAGATCCGGCTTTTCATGCAGATGGCTTTCGATATAGTCGATTGCCACGATTATATTTTTGATTTTTCCTGACATTGCAGCATCCTCCTTTCTCACCGGATTATAGCAAAAATTTTTATTCTACTTTTCATGTATCTTGCGGTTTTTATAATCGAGAGGTCATAAACCTTCTGTTATCAATATTCCCTTCTTCTGTATACTATCACGCAAAAATAAATGACCTTAAAAAAGGACTACGGTATTTTGCCGTAATCCTTTCCAACAACTTATTTATCTTCTTTTAATACATACCTATCTCCAAAAGTTTTTTTCTCAATAACCCCTTTCAAACCTTTAGAGCTCATAATATAATATCGTTTGCCTTTTGAAAAAAATCCTGAAATATCATTCAGTTCAAAGTTTTCTCCAAATAGATTGCTGGTCTTTAGCTTTCCCGTAAAGGTTTCTTTAAGCCCCCCCAAATCATCATCAAAAATTCCATTTTCTCGATACAAATGCATTTTCCCACTTTTTACTTTAAAATAAAATTCCATTAAAGTTTTCCTCCTCACGTAATAAACCATTATTTTGTATAGTAAAAGTAATTTCCAAGCTTGGTTTACAAACTGCCGTGGCAGACCAAAGGTACTCTTATCATAAACGAAGGCAAAACGGAGCTTCAACCAGGAAGCCTAAAATACTCCAAATACGCCTTATACTTATCCTGTGCCGTCAGACATGTATCTATCAGATACCCCTTTTCATTGTTCCATTCTTTCAGTCCTCGATAATAGAACATCTTCAGCTTATCCTCGATAATGAACGGAACAATATTATATTTCAAACACTCCTTAAACATAATCAGCCTGCCCACACGACCATTGCCATCCTGGAATGGATGGATTCTCTCAAACCTCACATGAAAGTCCAAAATATCCTCAAAATTTTTTTCTTCCTTGGCATTGTATTCTGTCAACAATGCTTTCATTTTATTGGCAACTTTTTCAGGTAGTACCGTTTCCATGCCGCCAACTTCATTCGGCAGCTTCTTATAATCCCCCACAGCAAACCAATCTTTTCTGGAATCGCTGGTTCCATTTTTCAGAACCAGATGAAGCTCCTTGATGAATTTCTCCGTTAATGTGGATTTCCCATTATCAATAATCATATCTATACAACGAAAATGATTCGCTGTTTCGATAACATCATCTACATTCAAAACCTCGTTCTCTACACCTATTGTATTTGTCTCAAAAATATATCTGGTCTGCTCATGAGTCAGATGGCTGCCTTCCATATGATTTGAGTTGTATGTCAAATCAATCTGTGTCTTATGATAAATCCCACCGGAATATTTATTTGCCTTTTCATCCTTCAAAATATCCAAAAGTATTTTCGGCTGTTCTTTTTTCTTATTGGTACGCTCCGGCTTTTCCGCATTCTCCGGAATGTTCCATGTCTTTCCAGTAAGAAAGGCTCCATTTACCCGTCCTTGGGAGCAATAATTTCTCACGCTACGCTCCGAAATGTTCCATTTTATTGCTATTTCGGTAACTGAAAGGTATCGCATCTGCTTCCCCCTGTGAATCAATCAAATCTATCACTACACGAATGTACTATATAGTATATCACATTATCGGCAATAAAATCAATGCATTTTCATTTATATTATATCATTTTTGCCGTTTGCAAAAGCTACAACTCATAAATATTTTATGAAATTGGTTGTATTTTTTGCAACATTAGAATATAATAAAAATGTGATTTAAACCACTAATTTTCTAATAAAAATGTGATGGAGGATTTATGGAACGATTGATTTTGAATAAGCTACTAGATTGGAAGAATTCACCTTATCGCAAGCCATTGATTTTAAAAGGTGTCCGACAAGTAGGAAAGACTTGGATTCTTAAGGAATTTGGCAAGCGATTTTATGAAAATGCAGCCTATTTTAACTTCGATGAAAATGAAGAATATAAGCAATTTTTTGAAACCACCAAAGATGTGGAGCGCATCTTACAGAATCTGATGCTGGCCAGCGGCCAAAAGATTGTGCCGGAAAAGACTCTCATCATCTTTGATGAGGTGCAGGATTCTCCCAAAGTTATTAACTCTATGAAATATTTCTGCGAGAATGCTCCGCAGTATCATATCGCCTGTGCCGGTTCTCTCCTGGGAATTGCTTTGTCAAAACCATCCTCTTTCCCGGTGGGAAAAGTCAACTTCATGCAGATTGACCCTATGACTTTCACCGAGTTCCTGCTTGCCAACGGTGACAAAAACCTTATGAAGTATTTGGAAAGTATGGATACTATTGAACCGATTCCCGACGCCTTCTTCAATCCTCTTTACGAGAAACTGAAGATGTACTATGTTACCGGCGGTATGCCTGAACCCGTATTGATGTGGACAGAAGCACGAGATGTTTCAGCTATGCAGGAGGCTCTGTCCGGAATCATTGGTGCATATGAACATGACTTTTCCAAGCACCCCAATATCAGCGAGTTTCCGAAAATTTCTATGATATGGAAGTCCGTACCGTCTCAGCTTGCAAGAGAAAATAAAAAGTTTATTTACAAGGTTGTCAAAGAAGGGGCAAGAGCTCGCGAATACGAAGATGCCCTGCAATGGTTGGTGGATGCCCGACTGGTTCACAAAATCTACCGAAGCTCTGCTCCCCGTCTGCCGGTGGCAGCCTATGATGACCTGTCCGCATTTAAGATTTATCTGGTAGATGTGGGCCTGCTCCGTCGTCTGGCACATCTGGCTCCTACAGCCTTCGGAGAGGGAAATCGTCTGTTCACCGAATTTAAGGGCGCACTGACCGAGAACTTTGTGTTGCAAACTCTGCTCACACAGTTTGAAGTGTTTCCCCGCTATTGGAGTCAGAACAATCCTCCCTATGAGGTGGACTTCCTGATTCAGCGTGAGAATGATATTTTTCCCGTTGAGGTCAAGTCCGAGGCCAGCACTACCAGTAAGAGCCTTAAGAAATTTAAAGAACTATTCCCGAATGAAGTCAAGCTCCGTGTACGGTTCTCTTTGGATAATCTGAAGCTGGATGATGATGTCTTAAACATTCCCCTGTTTATGGCAGACCATGCGGACCGACTGATTGGATTGGCATTGGAGCAGCTTCCGAAATAAGCGAAAGCGTTACTACAACTGACATAGCGAAGCCTCCATCAGCCTTCCAGCTCACCCAGCATCTGGGCCGGGTTGGCCTCCGCCTTCACCTTCCCGAAGGCTTTCACAATCGTACCTTCTTCATCAATGAGGTAGGTGGTGCGCACCACGCCCATGGTTTTCTTCCCGTACATATTTTTCTCCTGCCACACATCATAGGCTTTGATGGCCGCAAGCTCCGTGTCTGCCAGCAAAGTAAAAGGCAGGTTAAATTTTTCCTGAAACTTCTTATGGGAGGCCACGCTGTCCTTGCTTACGCCAATCACCACCGCATCCTTCTCCTGAAACTGGGGATACAGTTCCCCAAACCCGCAGGCCTGCTTCGTACAGCCCGCTGTGTTGTCCCTGGGGTAAAAATACAGCACAACCTTCTTTCCCCGATACTCCTCCAAGGTATGCACCTGGTTATCCTGATCCGGCAGGGCAAATGCCGGCGCCTTCATTCCAACTTCCAACATAATTTTTCCTCCGTTTTCTCTCAAATATTTACCGTACCACCCGATACAGGTTGGCCTCATAGGGCTTTAACATTTTTTCCACGCTCTCCTGGCAATAGCTGCTGGTAATTAATATGAAATTCCCAGGGCGTTTTCCCACATACAAAGGCTTCTGTCCCAGATTGCACTCCACATAAAATACCGTATCCTTATCGTATCGGTAATAGGTAAACAGGTTCTTCCTGCTCTGGTTGGTGGCCCGAAAACGCCCCAGTCCAAACAGAGGGTACTCCCTTCTAAGAGCCAGCAGCCGTCTTGTAAACTGAAGTACCGAATTATCATCCTCCCACTGTCCCTCCACGTTGCAGTTCCAGTAATCGCCGTCCCCTTCCATCCAGGCGCTGTCCCCTTTTGTGAAGCCTCCGAAAGCCCCGTCCTCCCATTGCATGGGAACCCGGGCGTGATCTCTTGTTCCGGACAGCACATTTAAAAAGGCTTCCTCCGCCGTCATAGTCTCGCACAATTTCTCATACCGGTTTTTGGCCTCGATATCCCGAAGCTGTTCTATAGAAGTAAAATTCTGATTGCACATGCCGATTTCCTGGCCCTGATAGAGGAAGGGCGTTCCTTTTAACGTCAGCTGCACCAGCATCAGCATTTTCGCCAGCTTAAATCGATACAACCCTTCCGGGTCTACCTTGCTTATCATCCGGGGATTGTCATGGTTATCCCAGAACAGGGACATATGGCATTGTGGCCCGTAATTTTCCATCCAGTCAATCATATAGCGTTTCAGATAATTCAAATCGTACCGGTAGTTGTCATACCGGGTATGTCCCGGCGTTTCCAGATGGTCGAAATTGAAAATCAAATCCAGCTCCTGCCTGGAACGTGCCGTCAGCTTCTTCGCCATCTCCATGCCGATGCCCGGCGTCTCTCCCACAGAAAAAGCATCGAAGGGCGCAAAAGCCTCCATGCGAATCTGGTGAAGGTACTGATGAAGCTTTGGCCCGTAAAAATAATGCTCAATTCCCGTATATCCCATCATCTGGCCGATGGTCTCATCCCCATTGGGCAGTCCTTCCCTCTTGGAAATATAGTTAATCACATCCATGCGAAAGCCGTCTACGCCCTTTTCAAGCCACCAGCGAATCATGGAAATCACCTGGGAACGAAGGGCCTCGTTGTCCCAGTTTAAATCCATCTGCTTTGAGGAGAAAAGGTGCAGGGCCCACAAGTCCTCCTCAAAGTACCGCCAGGCAGAACCCTCGAAGAAGGACGTCCAGTTGTTGGGCCTTTCCTTCCCTTTCTTGAAGAAATAGAAATCCCGGTACGGGGAATCCTCATTTTTAAGAGCCTCTTTAAACCACTTATGCTCATCGGAGGTGTGGTTTATCACCAAATCCATAATCAGCCGCATCCCCCGCTTGTGGACTTCTGAAATGAACCGCTCCATGTCCTCCAGCTTGCCGAACTCCTCCATGATGTTCTGATAATCCCGGATATCGTAGCCGTTGTCATCGTTGGGGGAATCGTATACCGGAGACAGCCACAAAGCATCAACGCCCAGGTCCTTCAAATAGTCAAGCTTGCTGATAATGCCCGGCAAATCTCCGATACCGTCCCGGTTGCTGTCGCAGAAGCTTCTGGGGTAAATCTGGTAAAATACCGCCGTTTTCCACCAGGGCGCAGCCGCCTTCTCTCCTTCGCCTTTCTCTGCTGTATCCCGGCCCTGCACTATAGGCTTTTCCCAATTCTCATTTAAAATGGATAAAAATGCGTCAAAAAATCCCTTAGACAACTTCCCTCTTGTGAGCTTATCCAGATTTCTAAGGGTTAAATTCCCCAAGGGCCCCTTCACAATTACTCCCGCAGGAACATTCATCTGCAGGCAGACTTTTTTCAGTATATCCTGTCCCGCTGGATTCCTCCATACCTCCTTAAGATGGCTGTCCATGGTGAGCCGTCCGCCCTTAATACTTCTTCTTACCTTCATTCTGCCGTCTCCTCTCTGATGTCACCTCTGGCCTTCAAATCAGCCACAATACGCTCATACATTTCCTTATCAATTTTATATTTGGCCAAATACAGCAAAAATCCAATGACAATAAAGACAAGGGGAAGAAGCATCATCGCCCCCTTCATCAGCACCAGCCCTTCCTTCGTCACCTCCGCCGCGCTGTCCGCGTCCTTGATTCCCGACACAATAATGGTTGCGCTGACAATGCCGTTGGCCACCGCGCCTCCCATTTTATTGATAAAGGACTGGAGGGAGAAGGTCACGCTGTCATTTCTCCGTCCGCTTTTCCACTGTCCGTACTCCACCGTATCCGCCAAAAACATCATCATCATAAGCTGAATACCCGCCTGTCCGATGAAAATAAGCACGCCGGCAATCCCGATAAACAGCATGGTATCGGTAGGCGCAAAGAAGAAAATCACATACCCCGTCACTACCAGTATGGTGGCTATGGTATACAACACCTTCCGGGAAGCGAATTTGCTCACCATGGGAAAAATCACCAGGGCCACAATCTGTGATATGCCCAGAATCACCGCAAAGATAGAGTACATTCCCTCGTCCCCGTACACATATTTAAAATAGTAAAGACCGAAGCTGGTGGTTGTCATGTATCCAATCATAAACAGTGCCATGGAAATGGCCGTAAACAGAAGCTGGTCGTTGCCAAAAATGGCTTTCACCATCCCCTTTAAGGTAGTATGCTCCTGTTTGGCAAAAATGCCCTCCGGCTCCTTCACGCCAAAAATCGTCACACATTGTCCGGCCCACATAATGGCCACCACAATAATGGAAAATACAAAATACGCTTTTTGCATGCTTCCAAGGGCTTCGCCCAGAGCGTTGGTGATTGGCACAATTCCCGCCACCACCGTAAATAAGCCCACATTGGCGCAGATTCTTGCCACGGAGCCAATTTTCTCCCGCTCCTTCTGCTCCATGGACAGGGAGGGGAGCATAGACCAATAGGAAATATCATTGGTGGTAAAGCACACGCCCCAGGCCACATACACCAGGGCAAACACACTAATGTAGGCCGCTCCCGTAAGGCCGAAATCCGCAAATAACAGCACCGTCAGCGCGCCGGAAGCAAGGGCTCCGAAGGTCATCCAGGGCTTGAATTTCCCAAACCGGGTATGGGTATTGTCCACCACCACCCCCATAATGGGGTCATTACAGGCGTCAAAAATCCGGGCTGCCAGCACAATTCCCGTAATCCACCATAATGTGGAGGTGGGCAGATTGATAATGTCCGTCAAGTAAAATACCAGATACATGCTCACCATGGAATAGAGCATATCCCGTCCTATCGTGCCAAGGCCAAAGGTGAATCTGTTCCGCTTATAGTTCATAATTTTTCTCCTCTATTACATACAGATTGGCTCCAAAGTCTCCCAAAAGCCGGGTCTCACTATTGTACCAGCTTCCCATAAACTGGTTGTTTAGAAGCACCCCCTGCTCCAGCATGGCGCCGTCCGCCTCATAGCTCTCCACACAGTCCGTCAGGGTATAATGTTTGTCCGCTGTGCGCATGATAAGCCCCTCCGGGTTTAACTCCACCGGAAGGATGTGCTTTGTCAAAAGCCCGAAGCTTCGCACATACAAGGGATGAGGCATGGTGCTGATGCGGTAGCATGTTCTCGCATCCAAACCCTTCACAGACAAGTAATCATAACTCTCCGCCGCCTGGGAGAGCGTCTGATAAAATCCGCTGACCGCCCGAGCTGCACTGCTTCCTTCGC
>CAPNGW010000065.1 GCA_948665105.1 uncultured Lachnospiraceae bacterium | reverse complement strand
CCTTAAGCTGACCCGGCAGGTGGATGCGGACCTGGTGCTTGCCACCGACCCGGATGCGGACCGACTGGGAGTTTATGCCAAGGATACAAAAACAGGAGAATATATCTGCTTTACCGGCAATATGTCCGGTATGCTCCTGGCGGATTACATTTTTAAGGAGCGCACCAAGAATGGAACCCTTCCAGAGAATCCGGCTCTGGTGGAAACCATTGTGACCACAGATATGGCCAAGGCCATTGCCAAGGATTACGGTGCCAAGCTGATTGAGGTGCTTACGGGCTTTAAATACATCGGCGAGCAGATTAAGCTTTTTGAGCAGGAAAACACCTGCAATTATGTATTTGGCCTGGAGGAAAGCTATGGCTGTCTGGCTGGAACCTATGCCCGGGATAAGGATGCCTGCGTGGCGGTGATGCTTTTGTGTGAGGCGGCGGCCTTCTATAAGCTTCAGGGAAAGACCTTGTGGGATGCCATGGTGGAGCTGTATGAGAAATATGGATATTATAAGGAAGGCTTGTCCACTCTGACTCTGGAGGGCATGGACGGCGCAAAGAAGATTCGGGAAATGATGGAGGCACAAAGGGCCAATCCCCCCAAGGCGCTGGGGGGCTTTAAGGTGCTGGCTGTCCGGGATTATCTTAAGGATACAAGGCTGGACCTTCAAAGCGGCGAGACAACAAAGACCGGCCTTCCCAAATCCGATGTGCTCTACTATGAGCTGGAGGACAATGGCTGGTGCTGTGTGCGTCCCTCGGGAACGGAGCCCAAGATTAAGTATTATTTTGGGGTGAAGGGAAGCTCTCTTACGGATGCTGAGGAGAAGCTTGAGGGATTAAAGAGGGATGTTGTATCGGCGTAGGCTTGAGGAAATAATATATAGAAACGCAAAATAGTAAGAATGAACGATATAGTATATAGTTTTATTGACAATTTATATAAAATTATATACTATATTGTTATATAAAGAGATTTTGTAAATCAGATAAACAGAGAGCGAGGAAAAACTGTATGGCAAACACTATCAATGTAAATATCAGAATGGATAAAGAGTTAAAGAACAAGGCAGAAGTTTTGCTGGATGATATGGGGCTAAATATGTCAACGGCAGTAAATGTTTTTTTGAGGCAAGTATTGAGGACAGGCGGAATTCCTTTTGAAATAACAACTCGGACAGAAGATTTTTATAATCCAGTGAATCAGGAGCGCTTGTTGGCAGCTGTTCAGCGGCTGGAACAGGGGCAGGGCAGGGAACATGAACTGATTGAGGTAGATGAATGAGAAAGATATGGGATGATGATGCCTGGGATGATTATTTGTACTGGCAGACACAAGATAAAAAAACATTAAAGAGAATCAACACGCTAATTAAAGATATTGAACGTAATGGGTATGAGGGGATTGGAAAACCGGAGCCACTGACCGGAAATTATACTGGATATTGGAGCAGGCGTATTGATGAGAAAAACAGACTGATATATAAAATAGAGAGTAATACGGTACGCATTGCTCAATGTAGAACACACTATGGAGAAAAATAATGGAAGAGCAGAGAAAGCTAAGACTTTTGGAATACTTTGATGGCAAGCCGGAGGAATTTTCTATCTACCAGTGCCTGGAAAGTAAAATACTGGTGAGATTTCCGGAGGCGGAGGTCAAAGTACAAAAATCCCAGATAGCGTTTGCAAAGGGAAAATTGAGCATCAGGTAAAATGTGTGTTAAATCCGGGCTCGGTGGGAACTCCCATAGGAAGTGGCGGGAAAACACAATTTTTGATTTTGCATGGAGATAACGGGGTATGGCAGGAAGAATTTGTAAGCCTGGAATATGATGTGGACAAAGCCATCCGGGATATGCAGGAAGCCGGTCTTTATTCCTATGCCCCTTACTGGAGCAAAGTTACGGAGCATATGCTAAAGGGTGGTCATATTTCTCATGGAACAGTTCTTGCCCGGGCTATGGAATTTTGCCGGGATGCCTATGGAGAATGCCACTGGCCCCAAATTCCGGAAGAATGCTGGCAGCAGGCTGTAGAAGAACTACTCATGACGGAAGGATAGCGGCGAAGTGCTTCAGGCATTTTCCTGGGACATATTTTGTGTTTCACCTTTTTGGCACCTCCATCAAGAAATATGTTCATTGTTGCGCAATATTCCCTTACTTTTTTCCATAAAAAAAGATTGAATATCTCTGGAAATATGTTACAATGAATATGTGCGCGAAAAAACTGGCACATTTCAGGTAGAATTGTGAAGGCCCAAACCTTCGCATAAAAATACACAAAGTATAATTTAGGAGGAATTTTCAATGGCAAACAAATGGGTATACCTCTTCAGTGAGGGTAATGCAAGCATGCGTGAGCTTCTCGGCGGAAAAGGTGCGAACCTGGCAGAGATGACCAGCCTGGGGCTTCCCGTTCCCCAGGGCTTCACCATCACCACCGAAGCCTGTACTCAGTACTATGAGGACGGAAGAAAGATTAACGATGAGATTCAGGGACAGATCAACGAGTACATCGGCAAGATGGAAGAGATTACCGGCAAGAAGTTCGGTGACAAAGAGAATCCCTTACTGGTTTCTGTTCGTTCCGGTGCAAGAGCTTCCATGCCGGGTATGATGGACACCATTTTGAACCTTGGTTTAAATGAGACTGTTGTAAACGTAATTGCAGAGAAATCCAACAATCCCCGCTGGGCTTGGGACTGCTACCGCAGATTTATCCAGATGTACTCCGACGTAGTTATGGAGGTTGGCAAGAAGTATTTTGAAGAGCTTATCGACCAGATGAAGGAGAAGAAGGGTGTAACCCAGGATGTAGACCTGACCGCTGAGGATTTGAAGGAGCTGGCCGGACAGTTTAAGGCCGAGTACAAGGCTAAAATCGGCGCAGACTTCCCGGATGATCCCAAGGAGCAGCTGATGGGCGCCATCATGGCTGTATTCCGTTCCTGGGACAACCCCCGAGCAAACGTATACCGTCGTGACAACGATATCCCCTATTCCTGGGGTACTGCTGTAAACGTACAGTCCATGGCCTTTGGTAACATGGGTGATGACTGTGGTACCGGTGTTGCATTTACCCGTGACCCGGCTACCGGTGAGAAGAAGCTGATGGGTGAGTTCTTAACCAACGCTCAGGGTGAGGACGTGGTTGCAGGTGTTCGTACACCCATGCCCATTGCCCAGATGGAAGAGAAATTCCCGGCTGCCTTCAAGCAGTTCCAGGAGGTTTGCAAGAACCTGGAGAACCACTATCGCGATATGCAGGATATGGAGTTCACCGTTGAGAATGAGAAGCTGTACATGCTTCAGACCAGAAATGGTAAGAGGACCGCACAGGCTGCCCTTAAGATTGCCTGTGATTTAGTAGATGAGGGTATGAGAACCGAGGAAGAGGCAGTTGCCATGATTGATCCCCGTAACCTGGATACCCTCCTTCATCCCCAGTTTGATGCAGCTGCACTGAAGGCTGCAACTCCTCTTGGAAGAGGCCTTGGCGCATCCCCCGGAGCTGCCTGTGGTAAGGTGGTATTCACCGCTGATGACGCAGTGGCGTGGAAGGAGAGAGGCGAGAAGGTTGTTCTGGTTCGTCTTGAGACCTCTCCTGAGGATATTACCGGTATGAAGGCTGCTCAGGGTATCCTGACTGTCCGCGGCGGTATGACCTCCCATGCAGCTGTTGTTGCCCGTGGTATGGGCACCTGCTGTGTATCCGGTTGCGGCGACATCGCCATGGACGAGGAGAACAAGAAATTCACTCTGGCCGGCAAGGAGTTCCATGAGGGAGACGCTATCTCCATTGACGGTTCCACCGGTAACATTTACGAGGGTCTGATTCCCACCGTTGATGCCACCATCGCAGGTGAGTTCGGAAGAATCATGACTTGGGCTGACAAGTTCCGTACCCTGAAGGTTCGTACCAATGCAGATACACCCCAGGATGCCAAGAAGGCTCGTGAGCTGGGTGCAGAGGGCATCGGCCTTTGCCGTACCGAGCATATGTTCTTCGAGGCTGACAGAATTGCGGCCTTCCGTGAGATGATTTGCTCCGACACCGTTGAGGAGAGAGAAGCAGCTCTTGAGAAGATTCTGCCCTATCAGCAGAGCGACTTTGAGGCTATCTATGAGGCACTGGAGGGTAATCCTGTTACCATCCGTTTCTTAGACCCGCCCCTTCATGAGTTCGTTCCCACCGAGGAAGCTGACATTCAGAAGCTGGCTGACGCTCAGGGCAAGTCTGTGGAGACCATCAAGAACATTATCAACAGTCTCCATGAGTTCAACCCCATGATGGGTCATCGTGGATGCCGTCTTGCAGTTACCTACCCGGAGATTGCAAAGATGCAGACCAAGGCTGTGATTCGTGCTGCCATCAACGTACAGAAGGCACACAGCGACTGGAAGGTAAAACCGGAAATCATGATTCCGTTGATTGGCGATATCAAAGAGCTGAAATATGTGAAGAAGTTCGTGGTTGAAACCGCTGACGCTGAAATTGCAGCAGCAGGTGCGGCTCTGGAGTACGAGGTTGGTACCATGATTGAGATTCCCCGTGCAGCGTTAACTGCTGACGAGATTGCAAAGGAAGCTGACTTCTTCTGCTTCGGAACCAACGACTTAACCCAGATGGCTTACGGCTTCTCTCGTGACGATGCCGGTAAGTTCCTGGATGCCTACTACGATGCAAAGATTTTCGAGAACGATCCCTTTGCGAAGCTGGATCAGAACGGCGTGGGCAAGTTGATGGAAATGACCATCAAGCTTGGTAAGCCCGAGAATCCCAGCCTGCACATCGGTATCTGTGGCGAGCACGGCGGAGATCCTTCTTCCGTAGAGTTCTGCCACAAGATTGGACTGGATTATGTATCCTGTTCTCCGTTCCGTGTACCCATTGCACGGTTGGCGGCAGCACAGGCGGCGATTGCCCAGAAATAGAGATTAACGAAATCGAGGACCTTGAGGGATACACCTTCAAGGTCCTCGTTATAAGCAAGACGCGGAAGAAAGCGTGAAGAAGAAATGGTAGAGTACAGAGGTAAAGATTATGTCAGTGTTTGAAATGCCAAAATATCATCATCCGGATTTTACACAGGAAATGTTTGTAAATGCACCGGATGCCAAGTATGAGGAAGCAGAAAAGGACGGGGTGGTTCCGGAGAATTTCCACAGTACGTCCATATATCCAGAATATTTTAAAATCAGCGGAGAGTGGAAGCTGGCGGAGGAAAGCCGCATGGATTCCTGTGTAGTCCTTTGTGAGGATGGATGCCTTGCCGTTGTAGAGGCGAGAAATATTAAAAAGGGCCAGAAGGTATTACTGGGAAGGACAGAGAGAGGCGAGGAAGGGGTGTATCTACACTGTCATGGATTTGAAGAGCCGGGAAGGAAGCTGGACGATCAGTTTGTATTCCGTCAGGGGAGAAGCCGTGAAACATCTTTTGCACGGGACTATGACAAGCTGTTTGAACTGTTAAAATACGAAAAAGAGCACGGCGGAAAGGTGGTATGGGTAATGGGGCCCGCCTTTTCTTTCGATGCAGATGCAAGGGCAGCGATGCAGGCGTTGGTGGAAAACGGATATGTCCAGGGGCTTCTGGCAGGCAACGCCCTTGCCACACATGACCTGGAGGGTGCGCTGCTACATACGGCCCTCGGCCAGGATATTTATACCCAGGTATCCCAGCCCAACGGGCATTACAATCACCTGGACGTATTGAACAAGGTAAGAAGAAGCGGTTCTATTCCCCAATTTATGAAGGACTATAATTTAAATGACGGAATTATCTGCAGCTGCATAAACAACCATGTGCCCATGGCTCTGGCAGGTTCCATCCGTGACGACGGCCCCCTTCCGGAGGTGATTGGGGATGCTTATAAAGCGGCCAATGCAATGAGGGATATCGTACGTAGCGCAACGACTGTTATCTGCCTGGCAACCATGCTCCATACCATTGCTGTAGGAAACATGACGCCCTCCTTCCGTGTACTGGAAAACGGTGAGATCCGGCCGATATACTTGTACACGGTGGATGCAGATGAATTTGTGGTTAATAAGCTCTTAGACAGGGGAAGCCTGTCCGCCACAACCATGATAACCAATGTGCAGGATTTTATTACGCTTGTGGCAAAGGGGCTCGGCGTGATAAAATAGTTTTAATTCCACGTAGGATAATTGAATTACATCACCCCATGAATTGGCATGGAGGAAGGGCTAAGTGGTGCCAGAGATATGTAAGTATATTTTAGATGTGGTTGATAAGGTTATCAGGCGTGATGTGCTGACCCTGTTTAATATCCGAAGTCCGCTGTTAATGGAAAAACTGTTTTTATATCTCTGTATGAACTCTACAGAAATTTTCAGTGTAACAACGGCGGCAAAGGAACTGGAAAACACTTCTGTTAGTACCATTGACGGATATATTGACGCTCTTGAAATGTCCAATCTTATCTATCTTGCAAAACCGATGGATGTAGGCAGTAAGGGGGCGTTAAAAGGAAAACCGAAAATCTTTGTTGCCGATGCCGCAATCCGTAATGCGGTATTGATGATTGATGATGTGTTAACTGATGAAAAGGAATTGGGGGCTATGGTAGAAACCACGGTGTATAAGCATATCGTATCTTTTTATCAAGGCACTTCGGCACAGCTTGGTTATTTCCGAAAGGCAAAGGACAACCAGAAAGAAGTGGATGTGGTTGTGGAGCTTCCCCGTGAGAAAATTCTCTGTGAAGTGAAGTACCGCAATAACTCCCATATTCCTGCCACCGATGCCATCGTTGAGCTTTGTAAGGACGAAAATTCAAAAGTGACAAATGCTTTTCTTGTTACCAAGCAATTAGATGATTTCGGTATCGCAAAGCACGAAACAAAAGTACCCATATTGCGGATACCTGCCATAGCGTTTTTATACTTTTTAGGTAAGGCAGAAGCAGACGGACAAAATGGAAGAATGTAATGTGCATGAAAATTAATCGTAACGCTCACTTGACGGTGGGCGTTATTTTTTCTTCCTGCTAATATAAGGATATCTTGGGTTATGGAGGTTAAGAAAAATTGAAGTGGCCGGGGAATTGGAGACTCTTGAAGTGGTCGCCATGGATAAAGAAGATTTTGTAAATGTGCAAAAAGTAATTATGGAAGATGAGGAATATCAGGGAGTTTTGTCGGCAAAGGGCTATGAAAGCGATACCTTTGAAGAAGGGCTGGAGGTGTATCGAATGACGTTTACTGTAAAGGTAAATGGAATTCCGGTATATCGAAATGAACCGATGCTCCAACAGACAAAAGGTATGTTCGTAGCCCATCCGGTTACTGCAACGGTATTATTGTCAAATAGTGGGATTGAAATGATAACCATGATGGGGATGCTTAAAGCCTGTGACGGGCAGCAGAAAGAAGCCGGTTTAACGCTGTCACAGGAGAGGAGATTTCGTGAGCAGAGTATTCGCAAATGATAGGAAGAAATGGTTTCGGCAAAACGGTTCTTCTCAAATGTATCTGTGGCTTATTGTATCCCTCAACAGGAACAGTGACAGTTGGTGGCAAAGTTGTTGGAAAAGAGGTGGATTATCCGGGGAATATAGGTTTTATCATTGAGTCGCCGGGTTTTCTGTCCAGGTATTCTGGGTTAAAAAACTTAAAATACCTAGCATCTATCAGGGAAAAAATCAGGGAAGATGAAATGCGAAAATATATAGAGCTGGTGGGCTTGAATCCGGATGACAAAAAGCATGTGGGAGTTATGAAAAAAATCAGATGAGATGAAGCAAAAAGGCGTCTGAGCCACAGCGGCAAAGCATCCCTTTCTCAAAGCAGTTTGCCAAGGAGACAGGGGCGCCTTTTATGGCGAAAAAACGGAAAATATGCAAAATTAGCATGATTTGCGACCAAATTAACACATCTGAATGACAAAAAACATGATATAATATGAAATATATTTTAATATCAGCGCAGATTTTATCTGTAATAGCTCAAAGTGAGCTTTTTAGAAAAAACTGTTAAGGAGTGATGTCCATGCGGATAGCAGTCTGTGATGACTGTATGGAGGATGCCCTGCTTCTTAAAAAGTATTTGGCGGGGCATGAGGTCAGCGTCTATTCCGATGCGGAAAGCCTTCTGTCCGATGTGGAAGTACAAAACAAACAATTTGACCTGTACCTGCTGGATATTTTCATGGAGGAATCCATGAACGGAATCGAGCTGGCGGAACGGCTGCAAAGGGGGGAGGAAGAAGCTCTGCTCTGTTTTGTCTCCACCAGCGATGACTTTTACCGGGAGGCATACGACCTCTATGCAATCCAGTACCTGATAAAGCCCGTGAGGGAAGAGAGCATAAAGAAACTGCTTAAGAAGGTGCAGGCAAACCTTGAGAGACGTTCAGACAACAAAGAGAAAGCCCTCGTCTACTTATGGTGGGGAAAAAGCGGCGTTATTCCCTATGGGAAAATCCGCTATATCGGCATCCGGGGACATACCCTTGTCATCTGTTGCACGGACGGCAGGATACAGGAAAGTACGGGAAAGTTAAACGATTTGGAACAGCAGATATGCGGGGACACGTTCCTGCGCTGCCACCAGAGCTTTATCGTCAATATATACCATGTGGAGGATATGAATGGCTATGACCTGATGGTTGCCGGGGAATGGATTCCCGTGTCCAGACGGTATTATGCAGTAGTAAGAAAGCGGTATCAGCAGATACTGTTCGAGGGGGTGGATTCATAAGATGACAATACTCAGGGATTTGTCCGTACTGTGGTCACTGTCCCACATACTGATTATTTTTATGCTCCTGTACCGCTCCCGCCATACCCGGAAGAAGACCTTTCTGCTCACGGGAATCTTCATGGGGCCTCTGATCCTTCTGAATGTGGCGGGGCTTATGGTATACGGGGCGGAGGTTATGGGAAAAGTCTTTGTACTGACCTGCACCCTGCCGAGCCTGTTATTCTTCTGGCTTATGTCCAGGGATAAGAAGGGGAGGTTTTTCTTTACCTTCTGCCTTGCGGATACGGTGGCGCTGTGGATTATTGCCGTGACAAATCTTATGGATTTTTATCTGGGAGGGGGGGCAGTATGTCCTGATGTTTGTGGGAAGGCTGCTGCTGTTCCCGCTGGCGGAGTGGACAGCAGTCCGCCATTTGAGAAAGCCGTATATGGAATTACAGGAGTCGGTGGATGAGGGATGGGGACTGTTTGCGGGTATGACAGCGTTTTATTATGTATTGCTTGCCGTAAGCGCCAATTTTCCGGTGGTCGTGACAAAAAGACCCCAGGAGCTGCCTGTTTTCCTGCTGATTCTTCTGCTGATGCCCATGACCTACGCCACAATCTTTATGGCAATGTACCGTCAGCTCCTGCTCCATAGAAAGCATGAGAGTGAGCGCATCTTACAGGAGCAGAAGAACACGCTGGAGGTACAGCTTGACAGCCAGCAGAGTATCAGGAAGATGAAACATGACATAAAGGGCTACACAGCCACCCTTTCCGGTCTGTTGTCAGCGGGGAAAATAAAAGAGGCGGTGGAATACCTTGCAGGCGTGGAACAGAAAATGGATGTCCAGTCGGGACAGTTCTGCTCCAACCCGTACATCAACGCCACGCTTGCTTATTATGACCGGAAGCTGGAGGAAATATCGGCATCGTGCAGGATGGACATACAGATTGGGGAGGAAGGGCTGCCCTATATGGAGCTGTGCCGTATCCTTGCGGACGGGCTGGAAAATGCCTGCGATGCCCTTAAAAAGCTGGAGAAGGAAAAGCGGGAGGTTTCCGTACATATGCGTTATCACCGTGAATATCTCCTGATCCGGATTAGAAACAGGTGCCTGGACGGGCTTCATGTGGCATGGGGCGAGGCAGTTCCCACCAGCAAGACAGAGCCGGGACACGGTTTCGGGCTTATGGCAATACAGGAGGCGGCAGGACGACTTGACGG
The DNA here is from genome assembly GCA_948665105.1 of uncultured Lachnospiraceae bacterium. GTDB lineage: Bacteria > Bacillota > Clostridia > Lachnospirales > Lachnospiraceae > 14-2. Next base: position 51 of record CAPNGW010000065.1, on the reverse strand, counting down.
GGAGATGTTCTGCTATACGGAAAACGGAAATTTCATACTGGATGTGATGGT
>CAPNGW010000064.1 GCA_948665105.1 uncultured Lachnospiraceae bacterium | reverse complement strand
CCCATGCCTGCCGGAACAAGAATCTCCTCATATGCCTTGCGGACGCCCTCCCCAATTGCCCGGATATCGTTGGGCGCCTGCCCGGGCTTATAAGGAATGCCAACGCCGCCTGAGAGGTTGATAAAGCGGATGTCCGCCCCCGTCTCTCTTCTTAGCTCCACCGCCAGCTCAAAAAGAATTTTCGCCAGTGTGGGGTAATACTCATTTGTCACTGTATTGCTGGCCAGAAATGCATGGATGCCGAAATATTTTGCTCCCTTTTTCTTCAGCACCTGAAAGCCCTCAAACAGCTGCTCCCTGGTAAAGCCGTATTTTGCATCCCCGGGATTATCCATAATGCCGTTGCCCAGCTTAAATACTCCCCCGGGATTGAAGCGGCAGCTGATGGTCTCAGGGATATGGCCCAGAATTCTTTCCACAAACCCAATGTGGGTATAGTCGTCCAGGTTAATGATGGCCCCCAGCCCATTGGCATAGGCATACTCCTCCTCTGGGGTGCTGTTGGAGGAAAACATAATATCCGCCCCCCGCATATCAAGGGCCTCCGCCAGCTTCAGCTCCGACAGGGAGGAGCAGTCACAGCCGCAGCCATATTCCTTTAAGATATTGATTAAAAAGGGATTGGGAGTAGCCTTCACCGCAAAGTATTCCCGAAAGCCCTTGTTCCAGGAAAAGGCTTCCAAAAGGGCCTTTACGTTCTCCCGGATTCCCTTTTCATCGTACAGATGAAAGGGGGTGGGGTACTCTTTTACAATCTCCTGCAATTTTTCATACGTTACGAAGGGTTCCTTCTGCATCTTAAAAAATCTCCTTTGAAATTAATAACTGCCGTCAGGCAAAAACAGTCTGCACCAGCACCATGTAAAGAATCGTTCCAACGCCGATGCTTAAAAGGTTATTTCGCTTCCAGATATGCAGCAGCACCACTGCCGCTCCGGCCAAAAGCTCCGGAAGCCCGAAAGGAAAGGCCGTCACTTTCATGGCCTTGAAGCAATACACCACCAGCATTCCAATCACTGCCGGCGGCAGAGCCTTGCCCAGAAACTGTACCACCCGGGGAATCTCTTTATTCTTTGGGAAAACCGCGAAGGGGAGAAACCGGGTGAAAAAGGTAGTCACCGCCACAACAAGTATAATCAGAAGGGAGTAAAGAGGACTAATGGGCATGGTTTTCCACCCCCTGTTCTTCCCGGGCCTGCACCTCTGTGGCCGCCTTGTCCGTGTGGTTTTTCTCCCGCTCTTTTTCTATCAGCTTCCGACAGGATAACAGTAATACCATGATACAAATCATGGCCGGGAGAATAAAATTATCCTTCCCGAAAATAAGCAGGCAGACAAGGCCACAGCCCACCCCCGCCATTGCCGGAATATGCTGCCGGCTGCTCATCCACTGTTCTGTAAAGATTACCAGAAACAACGCCGTCATGGCGAAATCGATTCCTTTGGCGTCAAAGGGAATCAAGGACCCGGCCAGAGCGCCGATGACAGAGCCGATAATCCAATAGCTCTGGTCCAGAAGGGCTATGGCCAGCAAAAATTTGTTCTCATCCACATCCTTTGGCACCTTTGTGATAAAATACAAGGAGTAGGTCTCATCTGTCAGCGAAAATATCATATACAGCCGCTGTTTTCCCATACGGGCAAACCGCGAAAGCAGAGACAGTCCATAAAAAATATGCCGCACATTCACCATAAATGTCATAAAGACCACCTGTAAAAAGCTTACCCCCGGAGCGAAAAAATTCACCGCCAGATACTGTCCGCTCCCGGCATACACCAAAAGACTCATAAGGGCCGCCCACACAAAGTTATAGCCCTTCTCCTGATACATGACGCCAAAAGCGATGCCGATAAACAGGTATCCCGTCAGCACGGGTACAGTATAAGGAAAGGCCGCTTTAAAGGCTCCTCTGTAGCTACATTGTTTCATGTTCCCATCCTTCAACAAATACTTTATTGCGTTACAGTGAGAACGCACTGTTATTTTAGATTACACTATGCGCCATGATTTTTCAAGAACTTTTTGTTGAAATTTGGTATTATCTTATGCTATACTGAAAACAGTGTATAGTTACAGAAACAAAGGAGAATGCTTATGAAAGTACAGTCGGTCAGGGCCACCGGCCTGAATACAGCCTCCGCTGTGGATGCTGTCACATCGGACAATTCAGACTTTTCTTCCTATTTGAAGACCAGCAACACTCTGGAACAGATTTTTGAAGAAGCCGCAGAGACTTACGGCGTCCCCAAGGACCTGCTCAAGGCTGTGGCGATGGCGGAGTCCTGCTTTAAGCCCGATGCCACCTCCAAAGCCGGAGCCCAGGGAATCATGCAGCTGATGCCGGCCACGTCCAAATATCTGGGCGTCACCGACGCCTACGACCCCTATCAGAACATCATGGGTGGCGCCAAATTGTTAAGCGAGTTAATGGAGCAGTTCGACGGAAACATCCCCTACGTGCTGGCCAGCTACAATGCAGGCTCCAACAACGTCATTAAATACGGCGGCATTCCGCCCTTTCAGGAGACTCAGAATTACGTGGTGAAGGTGATGGGCTATCTTGATGAGGGCGTGACAGTTCCCAACGTATCCTACGCTGTGCCGGGAACTCACGAGGACAGCTACTACGAGAGCGTTTTGGATCAGATATTCTCTTACGAGGACTATATGAAGTTTCTGGAAATGTATATTAACATACAGGATTTCCAAAGCCGTCAGGAGAAGGAAGAGGAGGAGGACCAGGGGAAGAAATCCAATTCCTATTACAACTGTCAGGGCATCAAGTACAGTCCTGCTGTCTTAAATCTCATAAGCCAGGGAGAAGGAATCTGACAGCAAAATTATCATACGGCATACTGTAAGCACATGGGGTGTGTTGCAGAAGGGCGTTGGGACGTCCCTCTGTAATACACCCCTTTTTAAGGAGAATCAGAATGAAAGATACCAAAAAGCCTCAGAACAAAGATATCAAAAAGGGTATAGAGACCAAAGCAGTGGAAACCCACGCTCACACCCTGGGTGGAAGTCCCTGCGCCAAGGTTCCCATTTTCGATACAGTGCAGTCTTATGCAAAGGCCGGATACGGAGCACTGATGATTACCAACCATTTCAACGATGATACCGTCCCAAGGAGCGGACTCTCCCCCAAAGCCTGTGCAAAGGCTTACGTGGACTTATATACAGAGGCCGCCGAATACGGTGAAGCCCTGGGAATTGAAGTCTGGTTCGGCATTGAGACACGGATTGCAGGTGGGCCCGAGGATTTTCTTATCTTCGGCGCAGCGGAGGATTTCGTGTACGAAAACCCCCTTCTGTATCGCATGACCCAGAGGGAATTGTACCGGGAATGTCTGCAATACGGGTGTCTCCTCTATCAGGCCCACCCCAACCGCTCCTACTGTAAGCCCAGAGACCCGCACCTGCTTCACGGGGCAGAGGTGTACAACGGCAATCCCCGCCAGCAGAACCACAATGACCTCACCGTATCCTGGGCAAAAAAATACCACCTTCTGCGCTCCTCCGGAAGTGACTTCCATCAACCGGAGGATGCGGCACGAGGTGGTATTCTGGTGCCCTCTTACATCCATAACAGCAAAGAGCTGGCCGCCTATATGCGGGAGAATGAAGTTTCGCTGATTACCAATGATTAATTGTTAAGCTTGATGCCCCGAAGCAGGTCGCCCAGGCTGGTGGATGCCTTTTCGCCGGATACGTACTCCCGCACCTGTGGAGTCTTGTCCACGTCCACCATCTCCTCCTGCAATGCTTTCATACTGAGGCTCACCTTGTTGTCGTTGGTATTTAAGATTTTTACTTTTACCTTCTGTCCCACAGACAGCACCTCGGAGGGCTTGGCAATCCTCTTCTGGCTAATCTGTGAAATGTGTACCAGTCCGCTGATTCCGTCACCCAAATCCACAAAGGCTCCGTAGGGCATCAGGCTCTCCACCGTGCCCTCCAGCACGCTGCCGGGCACCATCATGGAAATCCTGTGGTTGTGTTCCTCCACAGCCTTTTCCTTAAGAATTACTTTGGCGGACATCACCAGCTTCTTCTTGGGCTCTTCCACGGTAAGCACCCGCACCTGAAGCTCCCTCCCCAGCCAGGAATCATCCACCTCCACATAGGACAAGGCAAGCTGGGAAGCCGGAATAAAGCCACGGATTCCTTCCACATAAGCCACAACGCCACTGGGTACAATCCCTGCCACCTTCACATCCAGAGCCTTCTCCTCCTCCTTGTACTCCTGAAGCTTCTCCCAGGCCAGAATGTCATTGGCTTCCTTCTTGGAGAGCTGAATGTTCCCTGCTCCGTCGTCCGTCCGAACCACAGTAGCCTCCAGCACATCTCCCACCTTCACATCATTAAGCACCTTAAAATTCGGGTCGTTGCTCAAATCTGCCGCCTTAATCACACCGGGGGCATAATACTTAAGGTCCAGGGTCACCTCTTCCTCATTTACATCAATGACGGTTCCTGAAATAATATCCCCCACACTGATTTTGCGAAAGGATGCCTCCAGCTCCTCCTTATAATCCTCCATGGTCTCCGGTGCACCCACAGTTTCCGGAGTCTTGGCTGCCTCCGTGGTCTCCACTGCTTCTGTGGTCTCCACCACTACCGGGGTCTCCACCGCTTCCATCTTATCCATTACTTCCATTGCCTTCCTCCTTAAATATTACTTTCTTCCACTTTATCACAGGGCGGACAAGATTACAACCCCCTCCCTTTTCACTTTAGCATATGCGGCCAGCTTATAGTCATATATTACCGCGGTATAATGTGGCAGTGCGCGAATTTTTCCAAACTATTTAGGATAAGAATATTTGTGTTGAGCTTATAATACCTCACGCTAATTATTGAGGTTTACCTCCTTTGGGCGATAAAACAGCATAAATTTCTCCTATAAAATTTTCTGTAGATGATGTATCATCCAACACCAAAGAAACCTTAGGATACTCAACAAAGTCAGTGAAAACATCCAAATGCCACTCATAATAATTGGTTGTATTTGAATATCCGGAGGTACTCGTATTTGAACTGGCACGAACGCCAGTACTTAAATAATCCTCATACGCATAAGTTGATGTATAGCCACTTACCTGGCTGTTTGTGGCTGCCCCTATATGCACCCTCTCTCGCGTCACATCTTTAATATTCGATTTGTCATATGCAACGAGAGTACTGTCACGTGTACTAAAATAAATAAATCCATCCTCACCATAAATAATGCATTGCATTCCCGTTCGGAAGCTTCGCCAGCAACCGCTCATCAGCTTATCTGCAAGAGGTTCAATAAAAATATCGGTATATTTATAGATAGTATGATGACTTTTGGATTTAGCCCAATCAAGGTTATTGCAGGCCGCTTTCTCTTTCTTCTCGTGTTGATACCATATGATAAGAAATATCGCCGGAAGAATTGCAAGGCTAAAGGTAAACCCAGGCACCCCCATTCCAAGCAGCCAATCGTAAGCAAATAGTTTCAGGCCACAAAAGCCCAGCGTGAAGACAGAAACACCCCAACCTATGAGCCCGGCTCTTCCGGCTATTGCACTACTGCTAATTTCCTCATATTCCCTTTTCTTCTCCTCATATAATCTATTTACTTCTGCACCTTCCGGCCAATTATTAAAATATGGCAATCCGGTAAACTTATAGAGATTCCATTTTTGTGGTAAATTATCTATTTTCATTTTCAGCTATTACCCCATCTCTCTTTTGTGTAGTTTTTAATCTTAAAGGTGTTAAAAATCTCAAAAGAATAATTTTATCTATATAGGCATAAAATAGCCTATACAATTCATTACTATTATATATCTATATGGTATACAATTCAAGTAGATTTTAAAGTGTATAGGCGGTCAACCATGGAATTAAATTACTATGAAATCGGACAGCGCATCCGAAGATACCGGAAGGCATGCGGCCTCTCCCAGGAACAACTGGCAGAGCAGGCATCCATCTCCCCCACACATATGAGCCATATCGAAACCGGCAGCACCAAGCTGAGCCTGCCGGTTTTTATTAAGATTGCAGACGTATTATCCATACAGACGGATTCTCTCCTTTCTGACACTCCCCGAATCAATCGGACGAATCTCGGCAACGAGATTACGAACCTTTTGGATTCCTGCTCTGCAAAGGATATGTATATTTTGCTTGATACCATAAAAGCGCTTAAAACCTCCCTGGAAAAGTATACCAGGCAGGCATAAACGCACCCAGAACAATAAAAGCAGCGGAATATTCTTCACAGATAAGAATGTTCCGCTGCTTTTTATGTAATTCACCCGGCCTCCAAATCGCAGATATTTTCCACCAGCCAGCGATGCAGAATATCAATGGGAACAATCTCTTCGAAGCCTTCCGCAACTGCATATCTGGCTCTTCGTATTTCCAGATATTTTCTTATGTCGCATTCCAGAAAGGATTGCTCCATTCTAAGCATCACGTCCTGATATTCTGTAATCATGGCAGCATAGATTTTCTTCTCCTCATCCGGCTGCCTCTCAGCTGCCTGTCTCTGCTCCTCCAGACGCTTTAACAATGCCCCGCACTCTTTGACAATCGCATTCATCCTTTTTCTCCTTTTCCTATTGTCCTATATCATTCAGACAATAAGAATCAGAAATAAGTTTTACAGAATTAAAATATTTTCAAAAATGCAGGGACTAAATGAATTACTCTATAAACTCCCATGTAGCGTCACTGTCTGGGTCCTGCAAAATTTTCTGATTTGCATCGTAATACAAGCTCCAGTTTTCCCTGCTTTCCAAATCCCCTGTCGCTACAAAGTCATCGTCTGTCCGCTTCATTTCGTGCCCTTCCATATAAGCGGCTTCCTTCTGAAGCAGGTAAAGAAGCAGCGGAAGCGGCACCATGCTGTACAGCTGATATCCTTTTTTCTGCAGCTCTTCCCCTTTTTTCTTTATATTATCTCTGCCGTATTTTAAGCGGGATTTCACAGTGTTCTCCGAGCATTCCATCTCAGACGCAATCTCTCTGATGGACAGCCCTTCTATATGAAACATTAAAATACACATTCTCTGTTCCTCCGAAAGGGAGTCTAACAGCTGGTGTGTCAGCTGCCTTGTCTCCTCTCTGGTATATGCTGTTTCAGGCATATGCTCAATATTGTCATCCTCTATCTGATACTCAAACACTTCCCGTTCATCATCTACTGCAATATCTGAAAATACCATTGGATTTTTCTTTTTCAAAGCATTCTTGGCCAAATTTACCACAATCGTTCCAAGCCAGCCTGGAAATTTCTCCGGGTCTTCCAGGGTATTCAGCTTTGAAAACGCTCTTATATATGCCTCCTGCATTACATCCTCCGCAGCAGCTTCATTTTTCATATATTGCAGCGCTAAAAAATACTTCTTTTGATACGTTGTCTCATACAAAAAACTAAAACCACTTTGTTCACCTGCCAGCGCAAGTCTTATCGCTTCCGTATAGTTCATATTGCACCTCTTAATTATAGAGTTAATGATTTAACTGGTTTTCAGTATACACTTTCATGCTATATAATTCAAGTTTATTTGTATTCTATGGGCGATTTGAAAAGATTCTTTTTTAGTTTGATTGCATCCTGTGGCTATGGTATAATGTCGACAGACATTATACCGGCCCGAAGCAAAGCGGAGTGGCCATCGGTCGCCCATAATAGCCATAGCCACAAAATTTTTACTTGGGAGGTCCCTCATGGAAGAAACCATACTCGTAGTCGACGACGAATGTTCCATCGCCGACCTGGTGGAAGTCTACCTGCAAAACGAAAATTATAAAGTCCGCAAATTTTATAACGCCACCGACGCTCTCTCCTGCGTAAGTCAGGAGAACATTTCCCTGGCTATTCTGGATGTGATGCTCCCCGACATGGACGGCTTCACCCTCTGCCAGAAAATCCGGGAGAACCACCTGTTTCCCATTCTCATGCTGACCGCACGGGTGGAGGACATGGACAAGATTACCGGACTGACCCTAGGTGCGGACGATTATATCACCAAGCCCTTCAATCCCCTGGAGCTGATTGCACGGGTCAAAACCCATCTGCGCCGGTACAAACGTTACAACCCCGCAGAGCAAGTGTACCTGGAGCCGGAGGAGTACGATATCGGCGCCCTGCATATCGCCAAAAATAATCACAAGTGCACGTTAAATGGTGCAGAGCTTGCGCTGACCCCCATTGAGTTTTCCATCCTCTGGTATCTCTGTGAGCACCGGGGCACCGTGGTGTCCGCCGAGGAGCTCTTCGAGGCCGTTTGGGGTGAAAAATATCTGGACAGCAACAATACCGTAATGGCCCACATTGCCCGCCTGCGAGAAAAGATGAAGGAGCCGCCGCGAAAGCCGAAATATGTAAAAACAGTATGGGGGGTTGGCTATACCATTGAATAAACAGAAAAGTAAAATCACAAGAAAAATCCTGTTTCAATATTTTCTATCCCTGGCTGCCTTTGCCTTTGTCTTTCTCTTCCTTTTGTTCTTTGGCTGGCAGGCGGTAAGCGGCATGACCTGGTATGAGAGTCAGCCGCTGTATTGGATTTTAAGATGGGTCCGTGAGTATCTCCTGCTTGTGGTGGGCTTCATCTTCCTCTGTGTCTGGGCCGCGATGTCCTACCACTTCATCTCACGTCCCCTGAAATACCTGGATGAAATTATTGCCGCCTCGGGGAAGCTGGCTTCCCCCACAACAACCCCTATTCTCCTGCCCGATGCCATGAAATATGTGCAGGACGAGCTGAATCAGGTGCGGGAGCAGGCCCTTTTAAACGCCAGAATGGCAAAGGAGGCGGAGCAACGGAAAAATGACCTTATCGTGTATCTGGCCCACGATTTAAAGACGCCGCTCACCAGCGTCATCGGCTACCTCACTCTTCTTCAGGATGAGCCGGAGATTTCCCCGGCACTTCGGGCAAAATATACCGGGATAGCCTTAAGCAAGGCAGAACGCCTGGAAGAGCTTATCAACGATTTCTTCGACATTACGCGATTCAATCTGACTACCCTGACCCTGGAAACGGAGCAGATAAATTTAAGCCGCATGATGGAGCAGATGTCCAGTGAATTTCAGCCTATTCTTAAGGAAAAGGAGCTCTCCTTCGACACTCAGATTGAGCCGGACATTGAGCTTTACTGCGACCCAGACAAGCTGGAAAGGGTGTTTGACAACCTGATTCGCAACGCAGTAAACTACAGCTACCGGGGAACAGCGATATCCCTTACGCTGGAGAGACAAGTGGACAGCGTGTGTCTGCAGATTCAAAATCACGGCAAGACTATCTCTCCCGAGAAGCTTTCGCATATCTTCGAGCAGTTCTTCCGGGTGGATACCTCCCGGGCATCAGCCACCGGCGGAGCCGGACTGGGACTGGCCATTGCCAAAGAGATTGTGGAGCTACACGGAGGACGGATTTCTGCCCAGAGTATGAATGAGACGATTCTTTTTACAGTCCTCTTGCCGGGATAGCTTTTTACGAAGGGCGAAATCCCCCTTTTACCTCCTCCGGTCGTAGAGCAGTCATAAAATCGTAAGAATTTCAACAGAAAATTGCACAGTTTTTCACAGGAAAACCAAAAACATAAGGCGCCCCCTTCTGATACAATTTCAGTATCAGAAGGGGGCACTTGCTTGTCCCGGAAAGGAAACTTCCTATGAATAAATTTACAAGAAAACAAAATGTAGCTGTGTTTTTCGGAGGATGCTCCTCTGAGTATGGTGTGTCTCTTAAGTCAGCCTCGGCTGTGATACGCAACCTGGACAGGTCCCGTTATGAGCCGGTTCTTGTGGGCATTTCCCAGAAGGGAGACTGGTTTTACTATGACGGCCCTGTGGAGGCCATTGAGGATGACCGATGGCTTAACAGTACATATTGTGTGCCTGCACTGCTGTCGCCGGACCGTGGACACCATCACTTACTGATTTTTCGGGACAATGTATCAGAGGCCCTTCCCGTTGATATTGCTTTCCCCGTGCTTCACGGAAAAAACGGGGAGGATGGCACCATCCAGGGGCTGATTGAGATGGCTGGGATTCCTCTGGCCGGCTGTAGCGTATTGTCCTCCGCCCTCT
>CAPNGW010000063.1 GCA_948665105.1 uncultured Lachnospiraceae bacterium | reverse complement strand
TTTAAGGCCCTGTGGAATTTAACTCTGCACTGGAATTTAAAATTTCAAGTTACTTTTTTCTACAATTTTCTCATGCTTCAAAATGAAAGAATATTTGACAGGAGGTGGAGGTTGCGCTATACTAAACCAACAGGAAGAGAGGAGATAAGCCATGGGAGGTTTGGGAAAAACGGACATCATGTCCATATTTGATATTATTTTGCTGGTATATGGCATCTACACCATATATGCATCCTTTGCCATGAAGAAAACCGGGGTGCCTAGCAAGTGGCTGGTGCCAGAGCAGGAGATGGGGAGGTGCAAGGATTCCAAGGGCTTCATTGACGCCATCTACAAGAAGACCATCCTTTTCGGAGTACTGGTGGTTGTCTATGGGGTTGTCAGCACCATAAATCACTTTTTCCTGTCAATCTGGGCATTGGAAATTGGATGCATTGTTTTCTTTTTGTTTATTGTGATATTTTATATGGTTGCTTTTTCCAGGACGAAGAAAGAGTTTTTCTATTCCTGATTCTGATTTAAAGCTTCATAAAAGAGTTCCTGCCGGGATTGCCTTTTGCAGGGAAAGGCATCCTGGCAGGAACTCTTTTTGTGAAATATATAAAATTACCGCTGGTTCATGGGAACATATGGACGGCGGTCCTGCACAGCCTTGTAGGCAGGACGCATGATTTTGCCGTTGTAGGATAGCTCTTCCAGCCGATGGGCGCTCCAGCCGGAAATTCTTGCGATGGCGAAAATCGGTGTGTAAAGCTCCATGGGCAAATCCAGCATGCTGTAGGCGAATCCGGAGAAAAAGTCCACGTTGGGGCTTACGCCCTTGTATATTTTGCGCTCCCTGGCGATGACTTCCGGTGCCAGACGCTCCACAAGAGCGTAGAGTGCAAATTCCTTTTCCAGCCCCTTTTCCTTGGAAAGCTGCTCCACATAGGTGCGAAACAGAGTGGCTCTGGGGTCTGAGAGAGAGTAAACCGCGTGTCCCATACCGTAGATGAGTCCGGCGTGGTCAAAGGCTGCTTTATTTAATAAATTTGCCAGATAACAGGATACCTCTTCCTCGTCGGTCCAGTCCTTAAGATGGGCCTTCATGTCTTCAAACATCTGTACTACCTTAATGTTGGCACCGCCGTGTTTTGGGCCTTTTAAGGAGCCCAGGGAAGCGGCAATGACGGAATAAGTGTCCGTTCCCGAGGAGGATACCAGATGGGTGGTAAAGGTGGAGTTGTTACCGCCGCCGTGTTCCATATGTAAGATTAATGCCGTATCCAGAAGCTTTGCTTCCAGAGGGGTGTATTTGCTGTCCGGGCGCAGGATATGGAGAATGGTCTCCGCCGTGGATAGCTCCGGTGTGGGGGTATGAATGAACAGGCTGGCTCCGTCATGGTAATGCTTGTAAGCCTGATAGCCGTACACAGACAAAAGCGGGAACAGGCTGATGAGCTCCAGACACTGGCGCAGTACATTGGGGATGGAGATATCGTCCGCCCGGTCATCGTAGGAGTAAAGCGTCAGCACGCTGCGAGCAAGTGTGTTCATCATGTCCTGGCTGGGAGCCTTCATGATGATATCACGGACAAAGCCGGTGGGCAGAGAGCGGTATTCTGCCAAAAGAGCGGAGAAGGATTGCAATTCTTCCTGGGTGGGAAGCTTTCCGAACAGCAGAAGATAAGTGCTTTCCTCAAAACCGAAATGGTTGTCCAGGGGAAGTCCTTTGATAATATCCTTCACATTATAGCCCCTGTAAAACAATTCACCCTCAGCGGGAACGGATACGCCATCCACCATCTTGGTTGCGCAGACGTCGGATACCTCTGTAAGCCCGACGAGAACGCCCTTTCCGCTTAAGTCACGCAAGCCGCGCTTGACATCATACCTGGTGAAAAGTTCCGGGTCAATGGTGGCGGCTTGACTGCACAGTTTGGACAGCTTTAATATATCGGGTGTAATTTCACAAAATTTGTGTGAATGCATAGATAACCTCCTCTTTCTGTTTTACAAAGGTGACGAATTAGTGTGCTAAAATCCCCGGTAAACGTTTCAGGCATTACATGCATTTTATATACAAAAAGAATATAAAACAGTTGCCATGTAACGCTTTTTTCAAATGAGTACCGGTATTTTATCTATCCAGGGGTAATCTGAAAAAGAACAACGGATATACTACAGTGTTCACCTAAATAAAAATAGATTTTGAATATGAAATAGTTGTTTTATGTTACTATAATATACCAAAATGGAAGGAAAGGCAAGCCATGAATTATAAAAAATAATAAAAAGTGTGATTGAGGGGAGGGAGCAGGGAAATATTTTTTAATAGTTATTGATTTTATTTTGTATTCATGTATAATATAATCGTGTAAATTTTTGCATAATCAAAGGAAAGAGGTTGATGGAAGATGGAAAAAATTGATTTGAGCAAGTATGGAATCACGGGAACAACAGAAATTGTACATAATCCGTCCTTCGAGGAATTATTTGAAGAAGAGACGAAGCCGGAGCTTACCGGGTTTGAAAAGGGCAAGGTAAGCGAGCTGGGAGCCGTCAATGTAATGACGGGTATTTATACAGGACGTTCCCCCCAGGACAAATTCATTGTAATGGATGACAATTCCAAAGATACAGTTTGGTGGACATCTGATGAATACAAGAATGACAACCATCCAGCATCCCTGGAAGCGTGGAACACGGTTAAGAATATTGCTTTAAACGAGCTTTCCAACAAGCGCTTGTTCGTCGTTGACGCTTTCTGCGGCACCAATGCCGACACACGCATGGCCATCCGCTTCATTATGGAGGTTGCATGGCAGGCCCATTTCGTAAAGAACATGTTCATCATTCCTACAGAAGAAGAGCTTAAGGATTTCACCCCGGACTTCGTTGTCTACAATGCTTCCAAGGCGAAGGTTGAGAATTACAAGGAGCTGGGTCTTAACTCTGAGACAGCAGTTATGTTCAACATCACAAGCCGGGAGCAGGTAATCGTCAATACCTGGTACGGCGGAGAGATGAAGAAGGGTATGTTCTCCATGATGAACTATTACCTTCCCCTTAAGGGAATCGCTTCCATGCACTGCTCTGCCAATACGGATATGAACGGTGAGAATACGGCCATCTTCTTCGGGCTTTCCGGAACCGGTAAGACCACCCTGTCCACAGACCCCAAGCGTCTTCTGATTGGTGATGACGAGCACGGCTGGGATGACAACGGTGTGTTCAACTTCGAGGGCGGCTGCTATGCCAAGGTTATTAACCTGGACAAGGACTCCGAGCCGGATATCTACAACGCCATCAAGAGAAATGCTCTACTTGAGAACGTTACCTTGGATGAGGAAGGCAAGATTGACTTCGATGATAAGAGCGTGACAGAGAATACCCGTGTATCTTATCCCATCAACCACATTGAAAATATTGTACGTCCCGTTTCCGCAGCTCCGGCAGCAAAAGACGTTATTTTCCTGTCTGCGGATGCATTCGGCGTACTTCCTCCGGTATCTGTACTGACTCCGGAGCAGACCCAGTACTATTTCCTGTCCGGATTTACCGCAAAGCTGGCGGGAACCGAGCGCGGCATTACAGAGCCCACCCCCACCTTTTCTGCTTGCTTCGGCCAGGCCTTCTTAGAGCTTCATCCCACCAAATACGCGGAGGAGCTTGTAAAGAGAATGCAGAAAAGCGGTGCAAAGGCGTATCTTGTGAATACCGGCTGGAACGGAACCGGAAAGCGTATCTCCATCAAGGATACTCGTGGCATTATTGATGCGATTTTAAACGGTGATATTGCGAATGCTCCCACCAAGAAGATTCCCTACTTCAACTTTGAAGTACCCACTGAGCTGCCCGGCGTAGATTCAAAGATTTTGGACCCCAGAGACACCTATGGAGATGCTTCTGAATGGGAGAATAAGGCAAAGGACCTTGCTTCAAGATTTGTGAAGAATTTTGCAAAATATGAGGGCAACGAGGCCGGCAAGGCTTTAGTACCTGCAGGGCCACAGTTGTAAAATAAAAGCTTTTTCTGGAAAAAAATGAATTAGTATCCTGAAATTAACGTTAATTTATAGTTGATAAATGAGGCATAATAGAGTATAATTCATTTTAACAAGAAAATTCCTGGGGTGTTCGATACCCTGCTATTTTGAACCTACATTTATTTTTACGGGAATCCTATATCTCTGTTATGATGTCAGGCCGCAGCAAGATTCGGCGGAAGGCAGAGGAACAGGTGCGGACACCCAACCTGGCTTTGCTAGGAGTCAAAATTGCAGGAAACGGCATTTTGGGAGTACAAAATCTTTACAAAAGAATTCTTACGTAAGCTGTTACAGAAGAACCTTTATAAAGTACACAAGATTGTAAGATACAAAAGACGGAAGCTGCTTAAGAGAACTTAAGCAGCTTCTTTATATCATAGCTCCATTTTTATTGGGATAGACGGGAAGCAGCATGAAAAAAAAGAAAATTATATTACCGGCAGCCGCAGTTCTTGTGTGCGTGGCTTTGATGGCATTGATATTTATATTGTGGAAGATGCAGGAGGAGGAAACTGCTTTTTCTGAAAAATATGTGATGGCACAGGAGTTGCCGTCGCTTCTTTCTTTTACCTATTATGATGCGGCAAAATGGGAAACGGAGCTTAAGGGTATGGTGTCTGGCAAGGTCAGCTATCGGGAGCTTTCCAACATTCTTAAGCTATTGGGAATCGAGGAATACGTTACATATGAGAAGAAGGCAGGGTTTGTATCCGTCCCACGAGCAGTGTTTTTTGATGTATATGATCAGGCTCTGGACCTTCTGGACCCGGAAAAGCATGTGACATTCCAGGACCTGGTATTTTTAAGCGATGAGGCCAAGGAGGAACAGTGGCTGACTCAGCAGGGGTACCTGACCCTTGGAAGCGGCGGCTCCTATGTAAGCCAGTACAGCATGTACCAGGCTGTTATGCTGGACGGAGTCGTTTTGGGGCTTAAGCAGAAGCTTATGGATGCACCCTTGGTCTGGGCGGATGTCTTCATCCACAAGACGGAGGAAGGGACGGCTCAGGTACTTTATGAGAAGGAGCTGATTTCTGTGGATATCGCAGGGGTTACGGATGACATTACCGACACCGTTTGTGATATCGAATTTCAAAATGACGCCGTGTCTGCCATATACAAGAAGGAGGAGACTATTTCGGGAACTGTCCTTTCCTACAACGAGAAGCAGATAGAGATTAAGGGATACGGAACCCTGGAGCACAGTGGAAACCTTAGGATATACAAGACATACGGAACGGTGGAGCAGCTGGATGAATCCAAGCTGATTATCGGAAACCTGATGGCAGATTTCGTGGTTGCCAGAGGGAAGGTCTGTGGAATTATCTTAAAGGAGCCGGCCCAGATTGAGCAGATTCGGGTGCTTTTGCTGAATGAGGGCTCGCCCTTCTATTCGGAGCTGTATGTGACGTCCCCGGAGGAATTTACCGCAAGCTTTGCAGACACCCAACAGAACCTTCCCGGAGGAACCCTGGTGAAAGCTTCGGATTATTTTGCGTCCGGTGGGGAGGGTTACCTTCGGCTGGACAGTGCAGTGAAGGAGGGGCGGCTGTTTTTGGCCAATGAGAAGGGGGAGATTGTTTCACAGGATTACCCGGGCGGCATGGAAATCCGCAGGTTCGAGGAAGGATACAGTATCGTGAACCAGCTGTCCCTGGAGGATTATCTCTGCGGGGTGGTTCCCAGCGAGATGCCGGCATCCTATGAGCTGGAAGCATTGCGGGCCCAGGCTGTATGTGCAAGAAGCTATGCATGTATACAGCTGACCCAGGGAGAATATGCAAGATTTGCTGCAAATGTGGATGATTCCACCAATTATCAGGTATACAACAAACAGCCCCGGGATGAGCGCTCTACCCTGGCGGTACAGGACACTGTGGGCGAGGTGATAAGCATGAACGGAGAGGTGGCGGAGGCATATTATTATTCCACTTCCTGCGGATTTTCCCAGAATATGGATGTGTGGAACCTGGACCCGGAGACCTATGGCTATCTGAAAAGCGTACCTCTTCTGGCGGACGGAAGCACGCCGGATATCTCCACAGAGGAGGCATTTTTGGCATTTATCACCAACCGGGATTATGTGGCTTATGACAGCGACGGTGCATATTTTCGGTGGCGTGCCGAGATAAAGCCTGCAGAGAGGCTTTCCGCCATTCAGGAGGCGGCCTTAAACCGGCAGGCGGTAAACCCCGACAATGTGCAATGCTTTGATGCCAAGGGGGCACCGCAGGCTTTGGATTTTGCGGCTCTTGGGAATATTACAAACCTGATACCAGAGGAAAGAAGCGCAGGCGGTGTACTGAAGCGCTTGCGGATTCAGTGTGAACAAGGTTCCATTCTGGTGACCACGGAATATAATATTCGTAAAATATTAAAGGCGGCGGCAACTGCGATGACCGATAAGAACGAGAAAGCCATTGATGCCATGGAGCTTTTACCTAGTGCGGCATTTTCGGTGACTCCGGTGGAGGGAGGCTTTGTGCTTTATGGCGGTGGCTACGGCCACGGCATCGGATTGAGCCAGAACGGAGCCAACGGTATGGCAAAGGCAGGATTTACATACACGGATATTTTACTGAAATTTTACCAGAATATCACCATAGAAAATATTTATAACGGCAAGGAAAGTCAGCAATGATTTGCACGGTTATTCGAAAGAGACGAGGACAACGGGAAGATATGCTTATGAAACTAATAAACCAAATCAAAATGTTTATCCGAAAATGTGAAACAGACAATATCAGCGCCTACGCGGCCCAGGCGGCATTTTTTATCATACTGTCCATCATTCCCTTTTTGATGCTGTTTATTTCTCTGGTGCAGTATACCCCGGTGACAAAGGGGATGGTGATGACGGTGGTAAATAAAACCATGCCGGACTATATTACCCCATTTTTGATTTCCGTGATTGAGGAAATTTACACCAGAAGCGTGGGTCTTGTTTCTGTGGCGGCCATTGCAGCCATCTGGGCATCGGCCAAGGGGATTCAGTATCTGTCCAACGGATTGAATGCGGTTTATGACATTTTAGAGACCCGGAATTATTTCCGGCTGCGGATTCGGGCCATGCTGTATACACTGGTGCTGGTGGTGGCCGTTGTGCTGGCGTTGGTGCTTCTGGTGTTCGGGAATTCCATACAGGGAGTATTGATGGAAAATGTACCGCTGGTGGGCAGACTTACCGGAGGGATTTTGAGGCTTCGTACCTTGATTATGATGGCGGTGTTTGTTTTCTTCTTCGCGGTGCTCTTTAAAATGCTGCCCAACCGGAAGGCCACCCTTCGGAGCCAGCTTCCGGGCAGCGTGCTGTGCGCCGTGGCCTGGTCGATGTTTTCTTACGGGTTGTCGGTGTATGTGGACTATTTTAATGGATTTTCCATGTATGGGAGTCTTACCACCATTGTGCTGTTGATGCTTTGGATGTATTTTTGCGTGTATATCGTGCTGGTGTGCGGGGAAATCAATAATATTTATGAAGAGTATTGGAAACGAAAGAATTGTGTAAATTAGAAAAAGTGCTTGCAGATTTGCGCATGAAGTGTTAGAATATGTGCCATAGGTAAAGGCTGTGAAGGTGCATAGTAGAGAACTGATACTTCCACAGAGAGAGAGGGCCATCGGCTGGAAGCCTTCTCGGAACAGGCTGGAATCGAATTTCACACCGGAGCTGCATTTCTGAAATAAGGTATTCATTTAAGGATAGCGGAGACAGGTGCCGCTTTCGGATGAAGGAGAGCAGTAGGAAATGACGTTGTATGCACGTTACGCATAAGAGAGTCCAGCCTTTCTATTACAGGCTGGGAATCAGGGTGGTACCGCGGAGATATTTCGTCCCTATGTCAGGTTCTGACATAGGGACTTTTTGCGCGAGCAACGAGAAGAACAGACCCTAAAACAGAGAAATACAGCGACGCAAATTTATTTGCAGAGCTGTATTACACTGTTTTGGAGGTTGTTCGGCGACTGCCGGACAACCACGGATTACGAAGTAATCTGTGGTCTGTGTAGTAAATCACACGGCATCCTTAACGCAAAACTTATGCCGTTGGGCAGAACAAAGAAGAAGGAGAGCATTATGAAAGAAAAACTAGAACAAATCAAGTCAGCAGTTATACACGAGATTGAAAGTATGGACAGTCTTACGAAACTCAACGATGTGAGAGTGGCTTACCTTGGAAAAAAGGGTGAGCTGACTGCCGTCTTGAAGGGAATGAAGGACGTATCCCCCGAGGAACGCCCCGCTGTAGGACAGCTGGTCAATGAGACCAGAGAACACATTGAGAGACTTCTGGAACAGACCAGGGCCAAACTGGAAGCAGCCCAGCGGGAGCTTAAGCTAAGCCGGGAAGTGATTGATGTAACCTTTCCGGCCAAAAAGAACCGGGTAGGACACCGCCATCCCAACACCATCGCCTTAGAGGAAGTGGAGAACATTTTCGTAGGCATGGGCTATGAGGTGGTGGAAGGCCCCGAGGTGGAGTATGACTACTACAACTTTGAAGCTTTGAATATCCCCGAAAACCATCCTGCAAAGGACGAGCAGGATACCTTCTATATCAACGATAAGATTTTGCTTCGGACCCAGACCTCCCCGGTTCAGGTTCGTGTGATGGAACAGGGCAAGCTGCCCATCCGCATGATTGCGCCGGGCCGGGTATTCCGTTCCGACGAGGTGGACGCCACCCATTCGCCATCCTTCCACCAGATTGAAGGACTTGTGATAGACAAAAATATCACCTTTGCAGACTTGAAAGGCACATTGGCACAGTTCGCCAAAGAGCTGTTCGGCGAGGATACCAAGGTAAAATTCCGTCCCCACCATTTCCCCTTCACAGAGCCCAGCGCAGAGGTGGACGTTACCTGCTTTAAGTGTGGCGGTAAGGGCTGTCGCTTCTGTAAAGGCTCCGGCTGGATTGAAATCTTAGGCTGCGGTATGGTGCATCCAAGAGTACTTAAGATGAGCGGCATTGACCCGGAGGAATATTCCGGCTTCGCCTTTGGTATGGGCTTAGAGCGGATTGCTCTTCTGAAATACGAAATTGACGATATGCGCCTGCTGTACGAAAATGATGATAGATTCTTATCACAGTTCTAAGAGAGGAGATGCAAGAAAATGAACACATCATTATCATGGATAAAAGCATATGTTCCGGGCCTTAATGTGACTGCCCAGGAATACACCGATGCAATGACGCTGTCCGGCTCCAAGGTGGAAGGCTTCCAGTGTCTGGACGCCGATCTGGACAAAATTGTTATTGGACAGATTTTAAAAATTGAAAAACACCCCGACGCCGATAAACTTATTATCTGTCAGGTGAATGTGGGTGGGGACGCTCCCATTCAAATCGTAACCGGAGCCCCCAACGTAAAAGAGGGCGACAAGGTTCCCGTGGTACTGGACGGGGGTCGCGTGGCGGGAGGCCATGACGGAAAAATGACGCCCGGCGGCATTAAGATTAAGAAGGGCAAGCTCCGCGGCGTGGAATCCAACGGCATGCTCTGCTCCATCGAAGAATTGGGCTCCACCCGTGACATGTACCCGGAAGCTCCGGAGAACGGAATCTACATCTTCGGAGAGGATGCAGTCGTGGGGGAGAGCGCAATCGAAGCCCTGGGCTTAAACGACGTGGTTTTTGAATACGAAATTACCTCTAACCGTGTGGACTGCTTCGGTGTTCTGGGTATTGCCAGAGAGGCTGCAGCCACCTTCCGCAAGGATTTTTGCCCTCCGGTGGTGGAGGAAACCGGAAATGATGAGGACGTCAACGATTATGTGAAGGTAAGGGTGGAGGATACCCGCCTCTGCCCCAGATACTGCGCAAGGGTGGTAAAGAATATTAAAATTGCCCCCTCTCCAAAGTGGATGCAGCGCCGATTGGCTTCTCAGGGTATCCGCCCCATAAATAACATTGTGGATATCACCAACTATGTGATGGAGGAGTACGGCCAGCCCATGCACGCCTATGATCTTAATACCATTGCAGGCCATGAAATCGTGGTGAGAAGAGCCGAAAAAGGTGAAAAATTTATAACTCTGGACGGCCAGGAGCGCACCATG
>CAPNGW010000062.1 GCA_948665105.1 uncultured Lachnospiraceae bacterium | reverse complement strand
CCACGTCCTCACCTTTGCCGGAGCCTAAGGTGGAGTAGCTTAAGAATGCCACCTTGGGGTCGATGCCGAATACCTTGCCACACTCTGCAGCGCAGATGGCAATTTCAGCCAATTCGTCGGCGTTGGGTTTGATATTGATGGCACAGTCGCCCATTGCCAGAACCTCGTTCTCACCGGTGGCAGAGGGGCGCACCATGATAAAGCAGGAGGATACCACACTGTGGCCCGGCTTTGTCTTGATAATCTGTAATGCCGGACGTACCGTGTCTGCAGTGGAGTATGTAACGCCCCCAAGAAGGGCATCCGCCTCGCCCATCTTTACCAGCATGGTTCCAAAATAGTTTCCGTGGCTCAATAATTCCCGGGCTTCCTCAGGCTGCATGTTCTTGCTCTTACGAAGCTGGCATAAAAGCTCCACCATCTCGTCCATTCTCGCATAATTGTCAGGGTCCATGATTCTGGCTCCCCGGACATTGTAGCCGTATTCCTCGGCTGCCGCCAGAACCTCCTCCTCCTTGCCTACCAGCAGGGGGGTGAGGAAATTACCTGCCAGAAGACGGGAGGACGCTTCCAGAATCCGTTCATCCGTCCCTTCTGTAAATACGATTGTCTTGGGATTTTTTTTCAGTTTTTCAATCATTTTGCCAAAGCCTTGCATGTTTGCCATAGTATAAATCCGCCTTTCCGCGAAAGCCACCTGTGGGACTAAAGCCCGCACTCAATAAACCTTCGTCTTTTTTATTTTTCTTACTACCTACTATTTTACAGGATTTTTGGGATAATGCAACAGATTTCCTGTACAAAATACCAAATCGTCAGTTCTTATATTCCCGATTCATCTCATCCTCGGCAATTCGATCTTCCTCGCTCATGTATTTCCTGAAAATCTTCTCCAAAATCAGATTTATCGTCCAGGTGTAAAGGGCCGGTGCCAGAAATATGACAATGGGAATGATGTACACCAGCAGCGCAAACACCGCCATGACGAGCATAATCAAAAAGGTCCAGGGAAGATTCAGAATCGCCATGTAGGCCGCATTTTTCATTACAGCTTTATTGGTATTGGCAAAACGCGCCATGTAGGGGAACAAATAGGCGCACCAGACCGCCTCAAATATCAGCAGTACGCGAAAGAAGACAGCAGCCTTGCCAATGGGATTCCCTGCCTCCGCCATCACATCCAGAATCTTCTCGTCATAGTAAAGAAGAATACCCACCGCCGCCACAATCAGCCATATAACAGTACTTTGCTTGAAATTCGTCTTAAAAGCATGCCAGTATTCACTGCTCACATATCCCCGGTCCTTGCGGATGACCTTCTGTACCGTGTAATAGAGGGCTGTCATTGCCGCTCCCACGGTGAACAGAGGAATGCAGCTTATCAGAAAAAGCAGGCTCAAATACGCACAGTCCACAAGCTTGGACAATCCGCGAAAAAAGCCGTTGTCCAGATTAAATATTCGATTCATCTTACTTCTCCTTTGTCACTTAAATTCTGCTGAGAGACTGTGTCAATCATATCATATGGTTGCTGCTTGTGTCAATTCATGATGCATTATAAAATAAGGGGCCTTAAATAAGGGCCCCTTTCAGTAAAACTCAGGCGGAAGGCACTCCACCAGCTCCAGGCCTTGCTCCGATACCGCCTCCACCTTTCCCGAAGCCTGATACGGAAGGAAGAAATAATCCCCCTGTTTAATTTCTCTGCTATAGGCTTCGCCCTGAAGCATTCCTTCACCCTTCACTGCCACATAGACAGCCGGGGCCGCCTTAAGCATGTACGCTCCACGATGAATGCGGCAGCGGTTCACGCCAAAGCAGGTGGTATCCTTCCCGGTAATGATTGCTTCCTTCTCCACACCATCCTTTTTCCACAAGAGAACCGGTGTCTTCCTAACCAGCTTTTCACAATCCCCGCCATATATTTCATAATCAAAGCACTCTGCAGCCTCCTCCCTTGAAAGCCCCAGATAGCGTTCCTGCCAGTTCATCTCATAATCCCCACACCAATATTCCGGCTGGATGGTGAAATCCGTGGGTTCCTGAATTTCCAGAATCAGGCATCCCTTCCCGATGGCATGGATGAGCTTCCCCGGAATAAAGAATACATCTCCCGCCTCCACCGGATAGGTGTTTACCAGCCTGCTCATTTCTTCTCTGTTCTGATAAGAATTTTCAACTGCCTCCAACAGCTCTTCTTTCGTGATTTTTTCTTGAAAGCCAAAATGAATGGCCGCATTTTCTCTGGTGGCCAGCACCAGCCACGTCTCCGCTTTTCCAAACCTGCTGTTAAAATATTTCATGGAAAACGCCTTATCGGGATGCACCTGAACCGGAAGGCGGATGGCACTGTCCAAAAATTTCACCAGTACCCCCAGCTCCTTACGCCCACCCAGGGTTTCCCGGGGATATTTCTCCAAAAGCTCCTTCAGGGAAATATCCGATTCCTCCAGGATACTTAATCCCTCCCGGGGGTTGGCGCTATCCTTGTTCAGGGCGCATACCGTGGAAGCAATCCATTCCTCCGGGAAAAAATCATCCTCACAGGGAACTCCCACAAACTGCCCCAGCAGCTTACCACCCAAATATACCCGCCGCACACGATTCTCTCTGAAAAATACGGGCTGCTGCAAATTAATATTTTTTCCCATGACCTTCTCCGTTTCATCCTTTATCTTATTAATCTTTGGCATTTATCTGAGCATTTGCCGTAGCTCTTCCAGGCTCTTATAATACCCGGCAGCATACAGGGAGAATAAAGCGCTTCCGTAAGAGGCTTCTTCCGCATAGAGGGGAATCTTCATTTTCCTCCCAAACTTCTCGCTGAAAATTTCCTGAAGCAGAGGGTTTCTGCGGATACCATTGCCGCTTCCGGTAATACACAGGCGCTGCTTCTCCTCTGTCTTCACCGCATCTTTTAAGGATTTCCCGTCCTTCTTTACCGCCTGCACCTCATATTCTTGGTACAGCTCCAAAAGCTCCTGGCAAATCCCATAGAGCACACCGCTGACAAGGGCACCCGCCTTAAAATTGTCAGGTGTGATATTCTCTATCCTTCCCCGAAGCTTTGGATTTCGCCTGCTGCCCCGAAAACGGGTGTCCACCAGAAGCTCCATCCCCTGCTCTCTGCTTTTTCTTCCCTCACCATTCATCCATTCATAAATGTCCACTTCCGGCTCTTTTTCGCAGATTGCCAGCACCTCCTCAAAAAGGCTCTTTAGAAGGGCATAAGAATATCCGCCGCACAGGGAGGATCCCACATACAGATAACGTCCTTCCATAAAGGGACGGCACTCAAGGTTTTCAAATGCCATAAGCTCCTCCCCCAGCACGGATACCTGACTCCCGGTTCCCACATTCACCAGGATATTGCTGTCAGAGCCTGCCGAGCCAAGAAAGCTTGCCTGATTATCTCCAAAAGCCTGGCTGACCCTCACGCCTTTTCGCCATACCCCGATGCTTGCCTCTCCTTTTTGAACCTCCGGGAAAAAGCTGACGTCCATGCCCGCTTTCTCTATTGCTTCCCAATCAAAGGCTCCCCGCTCCATGGAATAAAGCCCCAGGCTCGATGCCATCCCAGCATGCAATATCGGCTTTTTAAGACCTGCCAGGCCCATGGCAATGTAATCCGGTATAGTGCAGAAGGTTACAGCAGCTTCAGGCACCAGATGATTGATTGTATTGTAATAATGGGTTACCGCGCCAAAGCCAGTGGCCAGAGGGTATCCAGTCTGCTCCGACAATATCCCGGCATAGGATTTTCCCTGCCGGCAGGGCTGGTCGCCCCGGCCGTCCTGCCAGGTCATCAGCGGAGAAACCGCCTTTCCCCTCAGGTCCACATACACAATCCCATGCATCTGACCGGTCACACCGATGCTTACCAAATCCTCGGCACCGGCACACAGCTCTTCCACCATCTGAAAACATTTTTCTTCTATTTTATCTGTATCCTGAAGTTTTTCAAAGCCTTCCTTTCCATTTAAGGATGTATCATTGGAGCGTGTGATTTTATGGAGCAGCTCACCGGTTTTGGCATCCATTAAAATGCCACATATGGTGGTTGTTCCGATATCCAGTCCAATGGACTTCATAGCATTCCCCTCCTTATCATCATCCCATACTGGTGGACTGTAAGTCCAATCTTGCAATGATATCTTCCTGAATTGCCGGAGACAAATCCAGGAAATTTACGAATGTTCCATGGATACGCATAATATACACGCCGCTGGGTGCATACTTTTTGGGCTCCGCCAATACCTTACGCAGCATGTTTGGAGTTGTCACGTTCACATAGAGGTAGAAGGGCTGGATTCCTTTATTTGCCGGATTGTAAAAAAGAGGAGCAATAATCCTGTCACGGAACTCCAGACCTTTTCCTTCCATGGAGGGGGCTTTGAAATAACCGGGATTGATTCCAAAGTGGGAGGCATAGCCGCCGTTCATCTTCTCATAGGGCAGCCCCATACCGGAGAGGACACGGAAGCCAAGACCCGAATTTGCATCTCCATACAGCGGGTCCACCCCATAACCCAGCATTTCCCTGGATTTTCTTCCGTCCGGGGTAGCGCCCACCCAGTAACCGTACAACAGGTGGGTGGAGGGCGTTGAAAAGTCCACCCGGAATGGATTGCCCAGATAATTTTCCCTGGAGGAAACCATATCACTGATGCGGCTGGCCACCTCTGCAGTCTCTCTGTCAATCTCCGGGATATTGTTCCCGTATTTCTTACAGTTCAACAGATATTGCTGTATTTCCGGATCCTGCTCAAAATTGCTCCCAAGTGCCTCCACCAGACGCTCTGCGTCCTCCGGTCTTTCCTTCAACAGGGTGTCAATGGCGATAAAGGAATCGGCCACAACGGACAGACCATGAATCAGGCAGCCGCTTCCGTTGTATTTTGTTCCCTGCCTTTCGGTATCACGGGTATCAATGCCGGATTCCACTCCCCCCATCAGGACAGACAGGAAGGGAACCTTAAGAAGGCCAATGGCCCGGGATGCAGCGTTGGCAGATGCCACCATCTTATCCACATAGAGCTCTGCATTCTTATAAAAGATTTCACGTATATGGGAAAGCACCTCTGTCTTATTTTTACATCCGTTTTCTTCGTCTGTCCTTCCCAGCCTCTTACCGGTAATGGTGGATACGCCGCCATTTATGGACAACTCCAAAATCTTCGCCAGATTCAGCCAGCTGTTGGTTGTGTTTCCATTGTCTTTTCCCATAATAAGAGGCTCCTGACATCCGGCCACGGAATAATCCTCCAAATCCTCCTTTTCCACTCCATGGGCTTCAAGAATCGGGAACAGGCTGTCATCATTGAACAGTGACGGAGTCAGACAGCCCGGAGTGAAGAAGAAACGTCCAAGGCTCTCATACAATTCATCCGGCGTGTCCTTGTGTAATTTTACCGACAGAATGGGCTGGGGCAGATTCATATCGTAATAGGCGTCTAAAAGCGCATAGGAGGAGAGGTTGGTCAAATCCTTCCCCTGGCTGGATTTCCCGCTTACTATTAAATTCTGGGAAATTGCCCAGCTGCGGTCGGCCACATTGAAGAATACCAGCAGATGCTTGAACAGGGCTGCCGTCTCATCTCTTCCCATATCTGTCATGGCACGGTACGGTTCAAAGATACGGTCCGCATTTCCCACAGAGAAAGCAAAGGGGTTTGGTGTCTGCTCCAGACACATGGTCTGCCAGATCAGAATGAAGGACTGAATGGCTTCAAAGAGATTTTCGGCACCCTTTTTCGGCACCCTTTTAAGCGTTTCTTTCATAAAGCGGAAACGCTCTTTGTCCTGTGTATCTGCCGTCCTTTCTTTCTCCTCCGCAAGGGATGCATACCTTTCAGCCAGCACTTCCAGGGCATCCAGGGAAATTTTCATTGCTTCATAATAATCTCTTCTGTCATCTGTACATGCAGACTGTTTTTCTTCCATCTCCCTGCGAAGCCCCATGGTGCCTTTTTTCAGCATGGGACGCACATCGGGAATCAGATGGCCGGTAACCTGCTCGATGAAGAAAATCGCTTCGCTGGTGCTGTCCCCGGCAATATCGTAAGCCGCTCTCAGCGCCTCCGCAAATTCAGAATGCCTATTGTATTCCTTTAAATCATCAATCCTTTCCCGGGTAATATCCCCCACCGGGTCAATATCGCCAAAGACAGCCACCGGGTCACAGTATCCGCAGAAGGAATCCACGGTAAATGCCGGGTTAATCAGTGCATAAGAGCGGGCAAAGGAATCGTCCTGGGTCCCCGCAAACACATGGTAGTCCCCAATGGCAAGGGGAATCCGTTTCATTACCTCCACCTGAGTCTTTGCGATACGAATGCAGTCCTTCTCTCCCTTGAACCTTTCCTCGCATTCACGCTGGATTTCCTTTGCCAGGAACCAGCCCTCCAGATGATTCAGACTTCGCTCCTCCTCAAAGCGCAATTTGGCCAGCTCCGTTACTTTCTCCGCATTAAACTTGCTTCTGTTTTCCATGTGGTAACCTCCGTATCTTAGTAGTCTAATCCTTAACTATGTTTGTAATTTAGCCCGCCGGCCATGAGCATTTCCCTGAAACGGCAAATCTGCTCCGTGGTAACATGGGCTTTATCTGTCATCTGGTATTCCCAGCCACAGTCCTTCCACTTATGCCTGCCATATTCATGATACCTTAATATCTCGAAGGTGACCCGGCTTAATTCCTTTTCCCTGCCATGCGACACCCCTATAAGCTCCCGAAACAGCGCCACAAACCCCTGCATGTCCTCTTCACTGTCATTGACTCCGCCAATCAGGGGAATCCGAATATCCACCTGCCCCCGTTTATGAACTGCCGCTTTCAGGTTCCCCACAACGACATCCATGGGCACCTTCGTATATGCAAGGTGCCTTGAGGCATCCCAGTGCTTGCAGTCCATAATCAGCTGATCGATAAAGGGAAAAAGTTCCAAAAGCCGCGGGGAGGAACCGTTGGTCTCCACTGCTGTGTGAATGCCCGCCTTCTGTAATCGCATCAAAAGCTCCTTTAACGGCTCAAACTGCAAAACCGCCTCTCCTCCGGTGAAGGTAACACCTCCCCCGTCATAAAACATGGGGCTGCTTCTTACGATTTCCTCAAAAAGCTCCTCTATGGTCCTATCCTCACAGGAAAGTCGAATCCCTTTCCCTCTGTATTTGGGAGTGAGACAATCTCTTGTGGCACAGCGTCGGCAAATTTCCCGATCCAGCTGCCCTTCCTTTACCGCACCCCGGGGGCATAATTCCTCCACCAGCCATTCCTTCTCCGTCACCAGAACGCCTCCGGGATTCATCCCTTCCGGATTTGCGCACCAGGGACAGTGCATGTTACAGCCCTGCAGATGGTACACCAGCCGGTTCCCCTGGCCATCCTGGGAATAATTAAAGCCTTTTTGAAATATTTTCATTACCATAACACCACTGCCTTTGCAAAAATCTTATCAGCTCCATTGCACTGCCAAATATTTGCCTGTATATTAAAATCATATAATATATTTTTGATTTGCGCATACAATTCTGTACACCGAATTTTTTTACACATTTATATGCACTCTCTTCCATGGAGCTCCCCCGGGTCCTCCATGATATAAAAAACGGCACAGCCAACCGCTACACCGCTAAAACACAACAATATCTAATTTAAGATATAAAAGAGCACCCTCCATAAGGAAGGTGCTCCAGGTCATACTCTAATCCACTCACTTCACACTCAATTAGTCCTGAGGGATAATCTCTTTTTTGTTGTAAGAGCCGCATGCCTTGCATACTCTGTGAGGCATCATCAACTCTCCGCACTTGCTGCACTTCACCAAGCTGGGAGCAGTCATTTTCCAGTTTGCTCTTCTTTTATCTCTTCTTCCTTTGGAAGATTTATTCTTGGGACAAATAGACATGGTCACACCTCCTTAAATTGGTTAAATATATCCTGGATTGCTGCCATTCTTGGATCTGGTTCTGTCTTCTGGCATTGGCATGATGCCAGGTTCAGATTGGTCCCACACCTTTTACAGATGCCTTTGCAATCCTCCCTGCACAAAACCTTCATTGGCCAGCTCACCAATATTTCTCCAAAAATAAGTTTATCTACGTCCAGGCCTGTACCTATGATGTAGCTTGCCTCCTCCAGCTCCTCGCTGTCCCCGGCCAGGAATTTCTCCAGATTAATCTCCTTGGATATCTCAATGGAAAAATCCGTTGGCACCTGATTAAGACAACGGTCACAGGTGAGAGCAATGGTAACTTCTGTCTCGCCGACAATACTCAGCCACTTGGAACCCACGTTGGCGACAGACAGAGTAAACGGAGATGCATGGAGCACTTCAAAGGCTCCCAATCCAGCGTCAAAAACGGTAAACTCAATCGCTGCCTCCCGCGACATTTCCTTATTCTCACTGGAAATAATCTCTGATATATCTATAATCATAGCAGTCTCCTGTTCACACTTTATCCATTATACATACTCTGCCTGTATTTGTCAATCCAAAAATTCAATTATTTGGTCACCAGCTCCACGGTGGCACGGGCGATGGCCAATTCCTCGTTGGTGGGCAGACAGTATACCTTAACCTTGGAGCCGGGAGAGGAAATCACCTGTTCCTTGCCCCGCACGTTGTTGGCTTCCTTGTCAATCTCAACGCCCAAATATCCCAAATAGGAGCAAATCGCTTCCCGGGTATCGATTCCGTTCTCGCCAACGCCGGCAGTGAAGCAAATCACATCCACGCCATTCATGGCCGCGGCGTAAGCGCCAATGTATTTTGCCACACGGTAGTTGAAAGCTTCCAGAGCCCGCAATCCTGCCGGGTCATTCTTCTCCGCTGCATCCTCCAGGTCACGGAAATCGCTGGAGATACCGGAAAGGCCCAGAACACCGGACTTTTTGTTCAACACATTCATGACACCGTTAAGGTCAAGATTCTCCTTCTTGGCCACGAACTCCATGGCACCCGGGTCCACATCACCGGAACGTGTTCCCATAATCAAGCCTTCCAAAGGCGTCAGTCCCATGGAGGTATCCACGGATTTGCCGTTCTTCACCGCGCATACAGAGGAACCGTTGCCCAGATGGCAGACGATGGTTTTAAGCTCCTCATAGGGCCTTCCTTCCAGTTCTGCCACCCGCCTGCTCACATACATATGGGAGGTTCCGTGGAAGCCGTAACGGCGCACCTTATATTTCTCATAATATTCATAGGGAATACCATATAAAAACGCTTTCTCGGGCATGGTCTGATGAAAGGCTGTGTCAAATACCCCTACCATTGGCACCCCCGGCATCAGCTCCTGACAGGCCCGCACGCCGATTAAGTTGGCGGGATTATGAAGGGGAGCCAAATCGTTGCAGCGTTCTACTGCCGCAATTACTTCCTCGGTAATTACGGTGGGATTGGCAAACTCCTCGCCGCCATGTACCAGGCGATGTCCAACAGCGCCAATCTCACTTAAGCTCTTAATGACGCCGGTCTTGTCATTCACCAAAGCGTCAATCACCAGCTGGATAGCCTGGGTATGGGTAGGCATGGGAGCTTGTGTCTTCTCCTTCTCCCCGTCTGCAGGCTGATAAACCAGCTGACTTCCCTCAATGCCGATTCTCTCACAAAGCCCCTTTGCCAGCACATCCTCCGTCTCAGAGTTGATGAGCTGAAATTTCAATGAAGAACTCCCACAGTTAATTACTAATACATTCATCTTTCTTTCCTTCTTTCTTTTTTCTATCGTACCCCCGTCGGATACTGCAAAATGCTCCTCAGGTATTCTTATTATAAACCAATATTTTCCACGAAACAAGCCTCATTCCGGCATAAAATAAAATTCTTTGCCATTTTTCTCTGAAAATGGTATACTTCTTCCACAGAGAAGTATATTTGTGAAACTTTTATCATAGTTACATGTCAAGTCCTGCTGGACAAGGGATGTGACAGCCAAAGGAGAATCCCATTGAAGGTTTGTGGTATCATTGCCGAGTACAATCCTTTCCACAGAGGACACCGGTATCAGCTGGAAAAATTGCAAAAAACATACCGCCCGGACTATATCATCATCGCCATGAGCGGTGATTTTATGCAGCGGGGTACCCCTGCTCTTTTGAATAAGTATGCCCGGGCAGAGATGAGTTTATTACAGGGAGCCCACCTTATTTTGGAATTGCCGGCTTATTTTGCCACCGCCAGCGCAGAGAGCTTCGCCCGGGGCGGCGTGATGCTGCTTAATACCACCGGC
>CAPNGW010000061.1:8350-10362 GCA_948665105.1 uncultured Lachnospiraceae bacterium | reverse complement strand
TTGCACATTCATATCCCGGAGGGAGCGGTGCCCAAGGACGGCCCCTCCGCCGGCATCACCATGGCCACAGCCATGCTGTCCGCCATCACGGGCCGAAAGGTGCGCTCTGACGTGGCCATGACCGGAGAGATTACCCTAAGAGGCCGGGTGCTTCCCATCGGAGGATTAAAGGAGAAGATTCTTGCGGCCAAAAACGCCAACATCCGCACGGTCTGTGTGCCTAAGAAAAATGATGCCGATGTGGCGGAGATTTCCGGGGAAATCAAAAAGGGCATTGAGATTGTCTATGTGGAGACCATGGAGGATGTGCTCAAGACCGCGTTACAGCCCTGACAGGAGAACGATAATGGTAATAAAATCAGTTAACCTTGAGACTGTCTGCGGGATTACCAGCAGTCTGCCCAAAAATCACAGGCCGGAGATTGCCTTTGCGGGAAAGTCCAATGTGGGAAAATCCTCCCTGATTAACGGACTTATGAACCGCAAGTCCCTGGCCCGCACCTCAGGGCAGCCGGGTAAAACCCAGACCATCAACTTTTATAACATCAATGACGCCATGTATCTGGTGGATCTTCCGGGCTACGGCTACGCCAAAGTGTCCTTAAGTGAAAAGGAAAAATGGGGGCAGATGATTGATAGGTATCTCCATGAGTCAAAGCAGCTTAGAGCCGTATTTTTGCTTATTGATATCCGCCATGAGCCCTCTGCCAATGACAAGCAGATGTATGACTGGATATGCAGTCAAGGGTATGTGCCCGTTATCGTTGCCACGAAGCTTGACAAGATCAAGCGGAGCCAGCTGCAAAATCAGCTGAAGCTGATTCGCACAGCACTCAGTCTGAGCCCGGAAGCCCGGATTTTTCCCTTTTCTGCTGAGACGAAGCAGGGGCGGGAGGAAATCTGGCAGGCAATGGATGAGCTTGTTTTGGGAGACGAAGGTATCCATGAAGAATAAATATGTATTTGTGACCGTGCTTTTACTTGCCATTGCCCTTCTGGGCCATGGATTTACAAGGATATATTCGAAGCCGGCTCCGCAAAGGAAGGAGGAGGAGCTTATGATAGTGACCTCCTTCTATCCTGTGTATGTGGTGGCCACCAATGTGGCCGGAGGCATAAGCGGTGTGACGGTGGAGAACCTAAGCCAGCCTCAGACCGGCTGCCTCCATGATTTCCAGCTGGCTCCCGGGGATATGATGTTGTTGTCCCGGGCGGATGCCTTTGTCATAAACGGCGGAGGGATGGAAGGCTTCTTGGGGGAGGTGGCAGGAGAATATCCCAACCTGGCGGTGGTAAATGCCGGGGACGGGATTTTTTCGGAAGAAGGGACAGACTCTTTTGAAGAAGAGCACGAGGGGCATGAGGGCCATCATCACACAGAGAACGCCCACGCATGGATGAGCATTCCCCATTATATGGAGCAGGTGGCAGCCATACGCGACGGGCTGGTGGAGCTGGACCCTGGGCGCCGTACACTTTACGAAGATCATGCAGAAGCATACTTGTCCAACATTCAATCACTGAAAGAAGAGGCGGAGAGCTTAAAGGAGCTGGCCTCTGGCCAGCCGGTGATTCTTCTGCATGAGGCCTTCTGGTATTTGGCCGAGGATTACGGGTTTTCAGTGGAGTATGTGCTGAACCTGGATGAGGAGCAAAGCGTCAGCGCCGGGGAGGTTGCAGACCTTATGGACCTTATGAAAGAGAAAAATATTCGGATTATTTTGGCAGAGGACTTGTATGGAAGGGACTTGGGTGATACCATAGAGGAAGAGACCGGTATAAAGGTGTATTATCTGGACACCCTGACCCGGGGGGATGGCTCCCCGGACAGCTGGCTTCGGGGCATGGAGGAGAACATCAGCATCTTAAAGGAAGCGCTGGGCATGGAGGTGGGAGCATGAAGAAGATTCAAAAGCCATGTGGTCTCCATTGCATCAAGGTGCACCATCTGTCGGTGACCATGGGAGAGCAGGTGGCTCTTAGGGACGTGTGCCGGAGACAGGTTCGTCCAA
>CAPNGW010000061.1:0-8340 GCA_948665105.1 uncultured Lachnospiraceae bacterium | reverse complement strand
CTGAATGCCGTTATCGGCAGAAACGGCGCAGGCAAGACCACGCTGATTCGGGCTATTTTGGGGGATGTGGCCCACAGCGGAACCATAGAGTTCAAAAATACCAGGGATGGCCGGATGCAGCGGCTCCGCATTGGCTTTGTGCCCCAGTCCCTGAATATTGACAAGTACACGCCGGTGAGTGTGTATGATATGATTGCCTGCTACCATAGCCGGGTTCCGGTGTTCTTGAAAAAGAGCAAGAAGCTGGCGGCCCGGGTGAAAGAATACCTTCGCATCTTTGAGGCGGAGGAGCTGTTAAAGCGGCAGGTCTGCAATCTATCCGGCGGAGAGCTCCAGCGGGTGCTTTTGTCCATGGCTGTTATGGATGAGCCCAATCTGCTCCTGTTGGACGAACCTGTCTCCGGCATGGACCAAAACGGGATGGAGCTTTTTTACCGCACCATTTTCCGGCTGAAGGAGGAATTTGACCTGGCAATCATTTTAATCTCTCACGATTTGGACTATGTGGCCAGATACGCGGACAACGTAATCCTGCTGGATAAGGAAGTGAAAAAGCAGGGGACGCCCCGGGAGGTATACCAGAGCCGTGAGTTTCAGGAGATTTTCGGGACTGGGGAAGGAGGCGGCTTTTCATGAACGGTATCTTTTCCTGGCTGCAGTTTGACTTTATGAAGCTGGCTTTTGGGGCGATTCTTGTTATTACACCACTGTTCGGCATCCTGGGAACCATGATTGTCAGCCGGAAAATGGCATTTTTCTCGGACGCACTGGGCCATTCTGCCCTGACCGGCATCGCCGTGGGCCTAATCTTCGGAGTGACGGACACGAATTTGTCCATGGTACTCTTTGCCATTGTCTTTGCCTTGCTGCTGAACAAAATAAGCAGCAGAGATACCGGGACTACAGACACTGTGATTTCCGTATTTTCCTCTTTGAGTATTGCCATTGGACTGGCAATCCTTTCAAGGGACGGTAATTTCAGCAGATATTCCAGCCTTCTGGTGGGGGATATTTTAAGTATCACGAAACAGGAAATTCTCTATCTGCTTGTGATATTTGCAGTTACCCTCCTGTTCTGGCTTTTCTGTAGCAATTGGCTGGCGGCGGTTTCTTTAAGCAGGACTCTGGCCAGAAGCAAGGGGATACCGGTGAAGCTTTTGGAGTATGCCTTTGCTGTGCTGGTGGCGCTTATTGTTATGCTGTCCATCAAGTGGGTGGGGATTCTCATTATCAACGCCCTCTTGATACTGCCGGCGGCGTCCTCCCGAAACCTGTCAAATAATATGCGGGAATATCATTTTTTTGCAGTGCTGTTTTCCGTGTTTTCAGGCATTCTGGGGCTGATTATTTCTTACCACACCAATGTGGCCACCGGGCCCACCATTGTTATCATTGCATCCGTAATTTATTTTGCTACGTATTTTTACGGCAGAAAATTTTCATAAAAGTGAAAGGAAACAGTTATGAGCGAAAAAGTATTGGCGATAGCCGCAGGACACGAGATTACAGAGGGGGAGTTAAATAACCTGATTCAGAATTATCCCCCGGAGCAGCAAATTTATATGTCGGACCCCAGAGCCAGAGAGCAGGTGCTGGAGCAGTTAATCGCCTTTCATCTTTTTGCCAAAATGGCAAAGGAGGAAGGAATCATGGAGAGTGAGGAGTACAAAACCATGATTGAGAAGATGAAGATTGAACTGGCCAGTCACATGGCGGCCACCCAGACCGTGGAAGGGGTTACGGTGACGGAGGAGGAGGAAAAGTCCTTCTATGAGGCCAACAAGGCTCAGTTTGTGCAGGGAGCCCAGGTGTCCGCCAAGCACATTCTGGTGGACCAGGAGGAGAAGGCCAATGATGTGGCCAGGGAAATTGCAGAGGGGAAGAGCTTTGAGGATGCGGCGAGAGAGCACTCCACCTGTCCCTCCAAGGAGCGGGGCGGTGATTTGGGATTTTTCTCCAGAGGGCAGATGGTGCCGGAATTTGAGAAGGCGGCCTTTGATGGAGAGCTCCATACGGTCATCGGTCCGGTGAAAACCCAGTTCGGCTACCACCTGATTCTGGTGGAGGACAAAAAAGAAGGCGGTGAGACGCCCTTCCATCAGGCCCAGCCTCAGATTCACCAGCAGCTGATACAGGGAAAACAGCGGGAGGCTTATGATAAGAAGATTGCCGAGCTCACTGAAAAATACGGCGTGGAGAAGAAATAAAGCTATTTTTATTTAAGAGGTGACAGCATGAAACCATATGTAAAATACTTGAAGATATTGGCGAATCTGTTTGTGGCGGTGCTTACCATTGTGGCAGTTTTTTACCTGGCGCCGAAATTACTGGTATTTTTCATGCCCTTTGTGGTGGGGTATATCATTTCCTGGATTGCCAATCCGGTGGTGCGGTTCTTTGAGAAACGGTTGAAGATTGTAAGGAAGCACGGCTCCATGATTATCATTATAGGCGTGCTGGGAGTTGTGATTCTGATTTTTTACTTCGCAGGTCTCAAGCTTGCAAATGAGACTGTGAACTTTATCCAAAGCTTTCCGGAGATATATGAAAACCTGGCTGCAGAATTTAAAACCATCGGTGAGAATCTGGAGGTGTTCTTAGAGCGGCTTCCGGGTGATGTGGAGGATGTGATTCTGGACATAACGGCAAATCTGTCCACCTACATCGGTGGTCTGGTGCAGGTCATTGGGGAGCCTACCTTTGAGGCAGCGGGAAATTTTGCAAAAAATGTGCCGGGAACTGTCATTGCCATTATCATGAGCATTCTGTCGGCTTACTTTTTTACGGCGGACCGGGATAAGATTCACGCCATGGTCAATGGCCATATGCCTGAGTCCATTCAGAAAAATGTAATCACTGTCCTTAAGGATTTGAAGCATGCGGTTGGTGGATATTTTAAAGCCCAGCTGAAAATTATGGTGGTGGTCTATATTATTGTAGTGATTGGCCTGGCCTTTCTCAAGGTGGACTATGTGCTGTTGGTGTCCTTCATCATTGCATTTTTGGATATGCTTCCCTTCTTTGGTACCGGAACCGTACTGGGCCCCTGGGCCATCATCAAGATATTGTCCGGGGATTACAGGATGGCCATTGCGCTGATTATTCTTTACGTGGTGACCCAGGTGGTGCGCCAGGTGATTCAGCCCAAGCTGGTGGGAGATTCCATTGGGATGGACCCCCTGGCTACACTGATTTTCATGTTTATCGGCTTTAAGTTCAGCGGCGTGATTGGGATGATTATCGCAGTGCCCCTTGGCATGATTTTGATTAATCTCTACAAGGCAGGGGTCTTTGACAACCAGATTTGGTGTATGAAGGAGCTGGTGAATGACTTCAACAAATTCCGGCGAATCAAGAAGTAAAAGAGACGGGGGATTTTCTATGGGGAAAAAGAGCTGGAAGGCTT
Organism: uncultured Lachnospiraceae bacterium; assembly: GCA_948665105.1. Lineage (GTDB taxonomy): Bacteria > Bacillota > Clostridia > Lachnospirales > Lachnospiraceae > 14-2. The sequence continues at coordinate 4,934 of CAPNGW010000061.1, read as the reverse complement.
TTGTGGTTGATGCTTTTTCGGAGGAACTATTTGGGGGAAACCAGGCGGGAGTAGTACTTCTTTCGGAGAATGAGGATTTTCCGGAGGATGGCTTCATGAGGAAAATTGCGGGAGAATTGAAGCATTCTGAGACGGCTTTTGTAAAGAAAGTGTCTCGGGATGCTTTTCATATCCGGTATTTTACGCCGGTGGAGGAGGTGGAGCTGTGCGGGCATGCCACCATTGGGGCCTTCTGGGTGCTGTATGAGGAAGGGATTATCGGGGAAGGAAGCTATGGACTTATAACCGGGAAAAGAACGCCGGCGGACTATCTGACAGTTCAGGTCAGCGGCAGTGGAATCTGGATGGATATGGCGTCCCCCAGGGAGCTTTACACCTTTACCCCCAAGGAGGCGAAGGAGCTGTATCTGGCCTATGGGCTGAAAGAGGGGGCAGGGGGGATGCTTCCGAAGATTGTAAATACAGGGCTTTCGGATATCATCCTGCCGGTGAGGGACAGGGAGTCTCTTCATGGGGCAGTGCAGGATTGTAAGGCGGTTACGGCCTTGTCCCAGAGGTATCAGGTGGTTGGCGTGCATATGTTTTGCCTGTCCCAAAAGCCGGGTACTCTGGCGGAGTGCAGAAACTTTGCACCCCTTTACGGAATCCCGGAGGAATCGGCCACCGGTACGGCCAATGGGGCGTTGACCTTCTACCTGTACGGGTACGGCCATACAGCTGTGGAGAAGGAAAATGTATTTTTCCAGGGTGAGACCATGGGGAAGCCTTCTGTCATTAAAAGCCGGCTGGAGTTAAGCCCCATGGGCGGCAATCACAGCTGCGGGGCTTTGGATAAGGAAGGAATCAAGATAAAGATTGGCGGAAGAGCGGTTATTTCTTTTAGCGGAGAACTGCGCTCGTGGGAGGTGCCATGTCATGAGGCCAGGGCCTCCTATATAGAGAAAGGAGATTTTTCCCAATGAAATCAGAGTTATTGTACGGACTGGTGAAGGATTATACGTCCCTGTCTTTGGCAGGTATGTGTAAAAATGCAGGAAAAACTACCGTACTGAATCGGATTTTACAGGATATGGGCAAAAAGGATGTAAGCCTGGCCCTGACCTCCATAGGCCGGGATGGTGAATCCACGGATGTGGTTACGGGGACAGGGAAACCTCGGATTTATGTGCGGGAGGGGACGCTTTTTGCCACCGCGGCGGGACTCCTACATAATTGCGACACCACCGGGGAGATTTTAAGAACCACCGGAATCCATACCCCCCTGGGGGAAGTGGTACTGCTGCGTGCCAGAAGCGATGGGTTTATTGATTTGGCAGGACCGTCCATGAATCAGCAGCTCATAGAGCTGTCCGCCATTTTTAAAGAATACGGTCCGGAAAAAATCCTCATCGACGGAGCCATCAGCCGCAAATCTCTGTGCAGCAGGCGGGTGACGGAGGCGGTGATTCTGTGTACCGGAGCCTCCTACCATAAGGACATGGGAACGGTGATAGACGACACGGTCTATGTCAGCAATTTGCTGCAGTTAAGGGCAGCCACAGGAAGCAGGGTGCGCATTGCCATTGAAGGGTGGCAGGGGAAGAAGGCTCCCAACGAAAAGCTGCTGCTTTTGGACTGGGAGGGGAGCTTTAGAATCCCGGAGCCGGGGAAAAAGCCGGTGGATGTCCTTCTGGACAAGGAGGCGGCAGAGTACCCCATTGTATGGATGGAGGGGGCCATGACGGACGCTGCCATAAAGCCCCTTTTGATGTCAAACATTTCCCTGAAGGGCCGCATGTTCATGGTGGAGGACAGCAGTAAAATCCTGCTGAGCCGGGAGGTCTGTGAGAAATTGTACAAAAAGGGGGCCGAGCTTACCGTGCTTTCTGAAATTGCTCTGCTGGCCGTCACCGTCAACCCCTTTTCTGCTTACGGGAACCATTTTGACAAGACGGAGTTTGCGGCCCGTATGCAGGAGGCCGTGGTCCTGCCTGTAATCGATGTAATGGAATAAAAATATCCATAAATGTGTAAACGGGCCCGTCTTTATGCGGAGGGTCTGATGCTGTATTGTTGGAGGAAACCTATGATAGCCTTAACCTACGAACAAAAAAAATCTTTGGGATTTCAATATCTTCTGGATGCTTTAAACCCCAATAGTGTATATGGTCAGGAGCTGGTAAAGCAGGCCGCCCCCTATCCCAGGGAGGCGAGGGAAGAGCTTGAAAAGGAGCTTTATCGTCTTTCCTGCCTTACCCGCGGCTACGAAGCCAACAAAAGCCTTTGGGACAGCCTGGAGCTGATTCTCATGAACTTAAAGGAGGTTCGTGGCTCCCTGAAAAACGGAGCCGACAGTGTACTTACGGATTTGGAGCTCTTTGAGCTGAAGCAATTTCTTTTGCAAAGTGAAAGGCTGCGCCGGATGTATCTGGATAACCCTGCCTTGCAGCTGCCGGAAATCAATTTTTCAGACACGGCTTTGGCCCTGGACCTTCTGGACCCGGAGGGCCGCCGCCTGCCGGGCTTTTATATCGTGGATGCATATGCCCCGGATTTGAAGGCGGTGCGGGATGAGAAAAAGCGTCTGGAGGTGGTATTGCGCCAGGAGCACACCCAGGAGCGGAAGCAGCAGCTTCATGCAATGCGCAGTGAGACTGTTGCCCAGGAGGAGCTGATTCAGCAGAGAATTCGGGCAGAGCTGACGGAGAAGCTCCGCCCCTGGCTTTCGGTGATTCAGGAGAACTGTGTGGCTGTAGGCCGCCTTGATTTTCTCCTGCAAAAGACAAAGCTTGCACTTTCGTATCACGGCATTTGTCCAACCCTTACGGAGAAGATTCTGGATTTGAAGGAGATGGTAAACCCCAGTCTTACAGATGGCCTCTCCCGGCGGGGAAAAGCCTTTACGCCGGTGTCCTTCACCATGGAAGGAGGAACTGCCGTAATCACCGGAGCCAACATGGGGGGAAAAAGTGTGGCCTTAAGGACCATTGCCCTGAATGTTGTGCTGGCACAAAGCGGCTTTTTTGTCTGTGCCAAGGAAGCCCGGGTGCCCCTTTTTGACCATATCTGTCTCATTGCCGAGGAGTATCAGTCCATGCAGAACGGGCTATCCAGCTTCGGTGGGGAGATTATGCAATTGCAGAATGCGGTGGAAAAACAGAAGCAGGGGTACGCCCTTCTTATTTTCGATGAGCTTGCCCGGGGTACCAACCCCGACGAGGGTGCCGCCATCGTGAAGGCCGTGGTGAAATATTTAAAGGCAAAGCCGGCCATGGCCATTCTGGCAACTCACTACGACCATGTGGCGGAGGACGCAGACTATCACTACCAGGTTACGGGCCTTAGGGGGGTGGATTTGGACAAGCTGTCAGAGGAGATTCACTCCGCCGCCGGCCAGAAAGGTATCGACATCATATCCAGATATATGAACTATGGCATCTACCAGGTTCACGGGGAGGAGGAGTGTCCCCGGGATGCTATTCATATCTGTGGGCTTCTGGGGCTGGAGCCGGAGCTATTAAGATTGATTCAGGAAGCATAGGAAACTATTGACTTTTGCAATTTAACTTGCTAATATATGAATACAAGACTAAAAATAGAAATGATTACCAGAAGCACGGGAATATAAAGGGTGAAGCAGACAAAGGGGTGGATGTATGAACAAAAGAAGATCCTGGTATTTGTTTACGGCATTTTTTATTGTTGCAGGTCTCATAGCCAGTGATTTGGGAGCATCGGGCATTATGGCGGAGGATACACAGACTGCCGCTATGGAAGCCGGGGAGCCCATGGCTCTGGATGAATCCCCAGAGGAAGAGTCCGTAGTTGATGAGGAAGGGCCCATGGCTCTGGGAGAGGCCGCAGAGGAAGAGTCCACAGCTTTAGAAGACTCCATAGCTGATGAAGAAGAGCCCATGGCTCTGGAAGAGGCCCCAGAGGAAGAGCCCACAGCTTTGGAAGAGTCCATAGCTGAAGAGGAAGCGTCTCCGGAAGCAGCGGAGGATGCTATGGGAGTCGGGGGGCCCATAACCGTAGAGGAATTTGTGGAGGAGTCTGACACTTTAACCGCAGGCTCCGGTGAGCTTTTGGACAACGATATGCTGTTTGAAGCATATGCACAACGGCTTTTTTACGGTGACAGCGGTATAATGCCGCTGGCCAATTACGGCCAGGAGATTCTGGAGGGACCGGAGCTGGTCCTTTACCAGGTATGGAGAAATGCCATTACCTCCATTGCAGCAAATGGCGGTTCCACTCAGATGCCTGTTCCGGCAGATTTTTACATTCGCATAAATTCTGCTTCCGGGACAGCGACAAGTGAAGCCGTAAAGCAGGAGCTTAACAACACAGTACGAAAAGTTATAAACTGCCTCATGGTGGACTGCCCCTATGAATTTTACTGGTTTGATAAGGTTACCGGGTATAGCTACAGCTATTCATCTTATACACCGGAGAACACCGATGGAGCTGTCAATGTGTCCTTTGTGGGCTTAAAGGTGACTCTCAAAGCTGCTGTGGAGTATCAGAGCGGAGGCAATACCATGGTAAGCGGTGCCAAGGCCCAGAAGACGGCGGAGGCCGCAGCCAAGGCCCGTGAAATCGTTGCAGCAAATGCCGGTAAGTCAGATTATGAAAAGCTGGTGGCCTATAAGGACGAAATCTGCCGGCTGGTATCCTATAACTATGGCGCCTTAAGCGGCGTCAGCTATGGCAACCCCTGGCAGTTGATTTACGTCTTTGACGGAGACCCCAGTACAAACGTGGTCTGTGAGGGATATGCCAAGGCATTTCAGTATTTGTGTGACATGACGGATTTTGCCGGGGACGTTGTATGCTACACGGTTGACGGCGTAATGTCCACCGGCTCCGGCGGTGGCGACCATATGTGGAACATTGTGACCCTGGAGGGGAAAAACTACCTGGTGGATGTCACCAACTCCGACAGCGGCACCATA
>CAPNGW010000060.1 GCA_948665105.1 uncultured Lachnospiraceae bacterium | reverse complement strand
CTTTGGGCGGCAGCCTGTGCCGGTCTGGCCATCGGCATTGGCCTGTATGAGGTGGCTGTACTCGGTGAGATTATGGTGTTTATAATTCTGAATGTCTTACACAGGCTGGACTTTCGGATGCGCAAATCAGCAAGAGTTGTGGAGGCGTATGTGGAACTGAACAGAAAGACGCCATTGGGGGATTTTATACGCCATGCGCGGCGCAATGGAATTGAGCCCAGGGATATACAGATTGAGAATGAAAATGTCATGACAAATAACTCTGTAGCATTTATCGTCACACTTCGGGCCAAGGACAAAAGAAAACGCAATGAGATTCTGGAGCTTATCCAGCAGATAGAGGGTGTCAGCTTTGTAGAGGGACTGTAAAGCCAGTTATCTCAAGTAGAAAAGGTCGGGTTACTGTTCACACCCACCCTCCTTCCACATGCGCAATCGTCGTGCTTACGCACTCCAGTCTCGCACTTCGTGCTAAGATTGCTTATGTGGGAGGAGGTTACGGGTTTCCACCCTGCCTTTACCACAGATTCTGTCCCATACATGTAAACATGATGTTTTGGAATCTGTGGTAAAGGTGGGTGTGAACAGTAACAAGGTCGGCAAAAACCGGAAAAAACATTAAATTATTGCTTGCATTTCCTAAGACAGGGTGCTATAATAGAAAACGAACTTTGCGCACAGATACTATTTTTGTGCCCATTTTTTGACGAGAGGAGGAAGTTACAGTGAAAGTAAGATCATCCGTAAAACCGATTTGCGAAAAGTGCAAAATCATCAAGAGAAAAGGAAGCATCAGAGTAATCTGTGACAATCCGAAACACAAACAGAGACAGGGATAGGCCGGAAACACTTAATGAGTGCAAGCGTCAGCGAAGCATGAATTTAGTGTGAGGCCGTTCTGTGAGATTAGCGAAATCGAGCCGGATTTTGGCGAAGGTTGAGGTTAGCGAACAGAACTTCCCTATTAATAGTAACTGTTTGTACCATTTTTTATGTGCGGCTGTAGCGAAACGCCAGGCTCGGTTGTTTTGCTATTCATAATAGGCAGCACCACTTAGCTGTGCCTTTTGTTCCTTATACCGAGGGGAACAGGTGAAGAGGTGGATTCCAATAAGAATATCAGAGAAAAACAGGTGTATGCACACATTTCAGGGCGCGCAACCGCAGCTGCATCCCCGGTTTTTTGAGTGAAATGATTGGTCCTGTTGCAGACGAATCAGAAGAGACTGTAGAATAGCCCATGGGGCGCAGAATTTATATGGAGGTGTACAACACACATGGCTCGTATTGCAGGTGTAGATTTACCAAGAGAAAAACGTGTTGAAATCGGACTTACTTATATTTATGGTATCGGAAGAGTAAGCGCCAATCGTATTCTTGCTGATGCAAAGGTGAATCCTGACACACGTGTCAGAGATTTGACCGACGAAGAGGTTAAGAGAATCAGCGCAGTCATCGATGAGACCCAGATGGTAGAGGGTGATTTGAGAAGAGAGACCGCTCTGAATATCAAGAGATTACAGGAAATCGGATGCTACCGCGGAATCCGTCACAGAAAAGGACTGCCCGTTCGTGGTCAGAAGACCAAAACAAACGCCAGAACGAGAAAAGGTCCCAAGAGAACTGTAGCAAACAAAAAGAAATAAGAAGAAAGTAGGTTAGTTTAGATATGGCTAAAAAAGTTACCAAAAAAGTGACAAAAAAGCGTGTAAAGAAAAACGTTGAACGCGGACAGGCACATATTCAGTCATCTTTTAACAATACAATCGTAACCATTACAGATGCTGAAGGAAATGCTTTATCATGGGCAAGTGCCGGTGGTCTGGGATTTAGAGGTTCAAGGAAATCTACTCCTTATGCTGCACAGATGGCAGCAGAAACTGCTACAAGAGCAGCTCTCGTACATGGTTTGAAAACAGTAGACGTTATGGTAAAAGGACCCGGTTCAGGAAGAGAAGCAGCAATCCGTGCACTGCAGGCTTGCGGTCTTGAAGTGACAAGCATCAGAGACGTTACTCCGGTACCTCATAATGGATGTCGTCCGCCAAAACGTAGAAGAGTCTAATTAGGAGGTAGTAGAAAGATGGCAGTAAACAGAGTACCAGTTCTTAAGAGATGCAGATCTCTTGGTTTAGATCCGATTTATTTAGGAATAGATAAGAAGTCCAACCGTCAGTTAAAGCGGGCCAACCGGAAGGTATCCGAGTACGGACTTCAGTTGAGAGAGAAACAGAAAGCAAAATTTATCTATGGTGTGTTGGAGAAACCTTTCCACAACTACTATGACAGGGCTGACCGCATGAAGGGCATGACCGGTGAGAATCTGATGATTCTTCTGGAGAGCCGGTTGGACAACGTAGTATTCCGGTTAGGTTTTGCAAGAACCAGAAAAGAAGCAAGACAGATTGTTGACCACAAGCATATTCTGGTGAACGGCAAGCAGGTGAACATTCCCTCTTACCTGGTAAAAGCAGGCGATACCATCGAAATCAAGGAAAAATGCAAAGGATCCCAGAGATATAAGGATATCATCGAGGTTACAGGCGGAAGATTAGTTCCTGAATGGCTTGAGGCAGATGCCGAGAACCTGAAGGGTATGGTAAAAGAATTACCGAGCAGAGATGCCATTGATGTTCCTGTAAACGAGATGCTGATCGTCGAGTTGTACTCCAAATAATTGACGTTTGCAGCATGGATGACCCGAAAAGGAGGGACTTGTGCATGTTCGATTTTGAGAAACCGAAAATTGAGATTGCTGAAATTTCAGAAGATAAGAAATATGGCAGATTCGTTGTGGAACCACTGGAAAGAGGTTACGGCACCACGCTGGGCAACTCTTTGAGAAGAATTATGTTATCCTCTCTGCCGGGAGCAGCCGTAAGCCAAGTGAAAATCGACGGGGTGTTACACGAGTTCAGTTCGATTCCAGGAGTGAAGGAAGACGTTACAGAGATTATCATGAACATCAAGAACCTGGCCCTTAGGAATACCAGTGCCACCAATGAGCCCAAAGTTGCTTATATCGAATTTGAGGGCGAGGGTGTGGTAACAGCTGCGGATATCCAGGTTGACCCGGATATTCAGATTTTGAACCCTGATTTGGTGATTGCCACCCTAAACGGCGGCGTGGATTCCAAGCTTTACATGGAATTGACCATCAACAAAGGCCGGGGCTATGTGAGCGCAGACAAAAATAAGGGTGAGGACGTTCCCATCGGAGTGATTGCAATTGATTCCATCTATACTCCTGTGGAGCGTGTGAACCTGACTGTGGAGAACACCCGTGTGGGCCAGATTACCGATTACGATAAGCTGACGCTGGATGTCTTCACCAATGGAACTCTGGAGCCGGATGAAGCGGTAAGCCTGGCGGCAAAGGTATTAAGCGAGCACTTGAATCTGTTCATTGACCTTTCTGAAAATGCCAAGACCGCAGAGGTTATGATTGAAAAGGAAGACAACGCCAAGGAAAAGGTTCTGGAAATGAACATTGATGAACTGGAGTTGTCCGTACGTTCCTACAACTGTCTGAAACGCGCAGGCATCAATACCGTGGAGGAGCTGACCAACCGTACACCGGAAGACATGATGAAGGTGCGGAATCTGGGACGCAAATCCTTAGAAGAAGTATTAGCAAAGCTAAAGGAGCTCGGGTTACAGCTAAACCCAGGTGACGAGTAATCGTCACCTGGGTGCTACCCTCCGAACTACTAATGTTCGGAGGGGGACCCGTTGTGCTACTACTCGAACTGCTAATGTTCGAGTAGTTTCCCGCAAGCATTTGGAAATAACTCATAACGACAGGGCCGATAAGTCCAAAGAGCGCAGTCCTGCCCGACACATGAGTGGACACAGAGCAACAGGAGTGCTGCAAAAAGCAGCCTCGTTGCAGACAATCAATGATATTCGGTAAGTAAGACCGAAGAGCATGGCCGGATATCCCACAAATGGAGGAAAATAAAATGGCAAAGTATCGTAAATTAGGCAGAACATCTGACCAGAGAAAGGCTTTAATCCGCAGCCAGGTAACTGCGCTTTTGTATCATGGCAAAATTGTTACCACAGAGGCAAAGGCCAAGGAAATCCGCAAGGTGGCCGAAGGCTTAATCGCCCTGGCTGTAAAGGAGAGAGACAACTTTGAGGAAGTAACCGTTACAGCGAAGGTTGCCCGCAAGGACAAGGATGGCAAGAGAGTCAAGGAAGTAGTGGACGGCAAGAAGGTTACCGTTTACGACGAAGTTGAGAAGAAGATTAAGAAAGACCTGCCCTCTCGTCTTCATGCAAGACGGCAGATGCTGAAGGTCCTCTATCCGGTGAAGGAAGTTCCCAAGGAGGCTGCAGGCCGGAAGAAAAACACCAAGCAGGTAGATTTGCCGGATAAGCTGTTTACCGAAATCGCTCCCAAGTACGCAGACCGCAATGGTGGCTACACCAGAATCGTGAAAATCGGCCAGCGTAAGGGTGACGGAGCACTGGAAGTGCTTCTTGAGTTGGTATAAGACAGATTCACAGAATAAACGCCCCAAAACGTATTTGAAATGTACGGTTTGGGGCGTTTTTTTAGCTCTTTGCTATGAGCTTGTAATCTGAAAACGGCTGATTAAATCGGTGAGTGTCCGTGCCTGACTGGACAGCTTTGTTGACACTTCCGCACTTTTTTCCGCGGTGGCGGTGTTCGCCTGCACTACTGCAGATATTTCCTTGATTCCACTCTCCACTAAGACAATCATTTCAGACTGCTGGACACTGGCGTCAGCAATCTCATCCATCAGTGCTTTGATAGATAATACACAATCGCTGATAACCTGCATGGCGGAAACGGCGAGGTTCGTAGATTCGGTGCCTGTTTTGACATCATGGATGGAACGGTTAATCAGAGTATTTGTATTCTGGGCAGCCTCAGCAGTTTTGGATGCGAGGTTGCGCACTTCGCTTGCCACCACAGAGAAGCCTTTTCCGGCAGTTCCGGCACGGGCGGCTTCCACAGCAGCATTTAACGACAGGATGTTGGTCTGAAATGCAATATCTTCAATGGTCTTGATAATTGTCCCAATTTGGGTTGAGGATTGGTCAATATTCTGTGTGGCCACTGTTAATTGCTCCATTTTGATATCGGCTTCAGCAGCATAACCGGACGCTTTGTCCACCAGCTCACTGGCATTGCCGCAACGTACGGTGCTGGTCTGGAGCTTTGATGTAATCTCGCTCACATTTGCTACCAGACTGTTGATGGAGGATGCTTGTTCCATGGTGCCCTGGGAGAGCTCATGGGCGCCGGAGGAAACCTGATCTGCACTTGTATCTACCTGCCTGGCAACCTGGGAAATGTCACGAATCATATCTGTCAGGTTGGCGTGTATGGATTTCAGGCTCACAGACAGGGTTTTAAAATCACCGATATAGTATGATTCATTTTCTGTGGTATCGACAGTGAGATCACCGCTGGCTATCTTGCCTAGGATGCGGTCAACATCGTCAATGGTTTCCCGCAGGCAGCCACAGACGTGGTGGACCGTCTGCGCTATCATACCAATCTCATCCGAGCGGCCATAAAAGGAATCAAGTTCCTGATCCGCAGACAGATTCAGCTCTCCCAAGCGGCTGATAGCACGTTCTACAGCCATAAGCTCCCTTCCTTCCCGGCGCAGGATGAGAAGGGTTATCAGGATAATCACTGAGGCTATAGCCGCGCAAAGCACGCCAACCACAATTCGTACCGTCACTACGGAGCGATAGACATCGGAGGCATTTTCCCGGACCATAAAGACCCAATTCCGGTCCTTCAGATATTTGTAAACCACCAACTGATGGACTCCGTTTTCGTCCCGATAGGAATATGTATTGGCTTCGGTCCCTCCGTCCGCCTTCACACGACGGAGCAATTCCTGATATCCGGTATCGGTGGTTTCCGTATTGAGGAGTGCGTCATCCTCATGGTAGAGATATACTCCGGTTTCCGCATTTAAAAATACATACTCACTGTCAGGAAGCCCCTTAATGTCCAAATTTAACAGCGCATCCATGAGATGGCTTGCGTAAACGCCGGCGCCTACATAGCCGATACACTGTTGTCCGTCATAGATTGGATAATACATGGAGAGAATCATACTGCCGGTTCCGGGAGATTTCATGATTCCCAAATTTGTCAGCTCCTGTTGGGATAAAATCATATTTTGAAACGTCTCCAACGATTCCCCTGTACGGGTGGTGATTCCAATGGCTCCCTGGGAGGTATGGGTCAAAACATAAGTATCTGGTGTGGCAATATAAAGCCCCTCGAAAACGCCCTTGATGGAAGCAAAATCCTCAGTATATTGCTGCGCTTTTTTCAGCAAATCGGGATCCTGCGGATGCAAAAGCAGCTCATGAACCTCGCCGCTCAAGGCAAAGGCTTTCATATATTCCTCCGCGGACTTAACATACTCATGAATGATGGATGCCCTGGACTCCACTGCATCCGTCATCTGATTGGTGATATCGTTTTTGACGACGGAAGCGACATTTGAGGATACGATAATCCACAGCAGCACCATTCCGGCTAAGGTGATGGCAGTCATAATAATACTGATGCGTGTAGCAAGTTTTTTGTTAGCAAGGTACTTCATATACATTCCTCCAAAGAAAACATTTTTAAGATATAAATGGCTTCCTCGTCCAAACACTATATTGTATGTATGAAGCTTATGGGTACCCTCTGATATACAGATTATAGTGTCCGGGTGGGAGTACGTTTTATATTATAGCACGCTGTATTTACTTTGTCGAGATATCAGTTTGCAGTGTAGCTTTAATTATAATGAATAATAATTAACAGGGGTTTAGTTACTGGATTTGCACTTGTCTGATATGATTGCAGTAGTAAAGGCCAATGCAAAAATGATAAAGGGGGATGTTCATATGTCATTAGGAAAGGCAATCACAAAATGTAGTTAAATCAGAAATCTGACACAGAAAGAGATGGTGACAATGGAGGAGATAAATGAGATTATTCGTAAGGCTGCCTTGAAGCTGAAGGGAAAAAACTATGAGAAGGCTTTTCAGTGGGCAAAGAAGAAACTGGAACAATATCCAAACTATGAACAGCTGATTTTGAATATTGCGATTGTGTTTGACGCACAACGCATGATACAGGAGGTGCCAAACGAAACGGAATATGACGAGTATTTTTGCTCGTTATATGTCTGTGTATTGGACAGTGATAATGAAGTGACACCGGAAAAGGATGCTGTGCTTTGTATGATGGAAGAAATTTAAGCGAAGCACATTCTGTCAGGCAGAATTTCAAAAACAGGTTTCAGTGTGTAATGTTGACTTCTCCCGGAAAAAGAGAATGACAGCGGTGGATGGTAATGCTATAATAATCTTTAAGAATGATGTATATAAACGGTTGGAGGAATCAGGCATATGATCTATCAGATTAAAAACGAACATTTAAAAGTATCGGTTCGGAATACGGGAGCGGAGCTTTGCTCCATACAGAACGCCGAAGGAAAAGAATATTTATGGCAGGGGGATGAAGCTACCTGGCCAGATCAGGCTCCAAATCTGTTTCCCTACGTGGGCAGAATGTGTGACAAGAAGTACCGGTATCAGGGGCAGGAATACACCATGAACATCCATGGCTTTGCCATGGAGCATACCTTTGCGTGCGAGAAGCTGCGGGAGGATTATCTGGTGTGTACTCTGGAGGACAACGAAGATACCAGGGCCATCTATCCCTTTGCCTTCCGTCTGGAGATTCACTATGAGCTTCAGGAAACCAGCATTTATATTACCTATATTGTGAAGAATAAAGAAGGAAAAGAGATGTACTTTGGAATCGGCGGCCATCCGGGATTTTTGGTTCCTCTGGAGGCAGGGGAAAAGTTTGAGGACTATTACCTTAAGTTCCCAGGGGATGTGAAACCGGAGAAAGTGGGAATCAATAACCGGGGCTTTCTGGAGGGAGAAGCGGTGGTCCTTGCACTGGACAAGGAGAATTGCCTTTGGCTGCAGCATAACCTGTTTGACCAGGATGCCATCGTGCTTGAGAATATGGGAACCCAGGTGGAGCTTTGCACTTCCAAAGGCCCGGTCCTTGCCGTGCGCTATCCACAGATGACGTACCTGGGCATCTGGCAGTGGCCCGGGGTGGATGTACCCTATATCTGCATAGAGCCCTGGAGCTCTCTGCCCTCCCGGCAAGGCGTAATTGAGGATTTGGAGAAGAAGCCGGATTTGGTTACCCTGGAACCATACGGAACCTACAGGAACCGGTGGGAGATATTTTTGTATTAAAGGTAGGGTGTGAACTGTAACTTAAAGGGAAGTTATATAAACAGTGAATTTAAAAGTACATTGACCACCAGATAAAATCCTGCTATAATCAAGCTGTCCTTCAAAGCCAGATCAAAGGCTTTGGGACAGCTTTTTCCGGTTCTTGCCGGAGTCTTGGAATATCTTTTGCAGAAGGGAGTTTCATCTGCAGTATCCCATAAGGTAACAGTACAACAAGTTTTCAGGGTGGATGATTCCGTGCATATCTCTTATGGGAGATTTTGCGTATCTCTTTATTGGGTGCTTTACAAGTACAAAGAATCCACCTATAATGTAAGGAGAAGAATGGAGAAGAAGAAAAAACAGAAGAAATCATTGCAGCAGTTGAACCTTTTAGACCGGTTTCTATTTGCAGAGGCCATGGAAGATGCCGAAATCATGCAATCGGTGCTGGAAATCATTTTGGGAAAAGAAATTGTGTTAAAGTATCTGCCCCAGGTGGAGAAGGAGGAACGGGTGTCGCCGCTGTACCGTTACGTGCGCCTGGATGTGCTGGCGGAAGGCGGGGATAATACGTTGTATAACACGGAGGTGCAACAGAAGAATACCGGAAATTTGCCAAAACGAGGCAGGTATTATCAGGCCATGATAGACTGTAAGCTTCTGGAACCGGGAGAAGTGGACTTTAATGAAATGAGGGATGTGTATATTATTACCATAGCGCCCTTTGATTTATTTGGGTATGGGAAATATATGTATACCTTTCGGATGAAATGTGATGAGCTGCTGGAATTAAATCTGGCAGATGGAGCAGTAAGGCTTTTTCTGAATACCAGGGGAACGAATGCGGACGAAGTCAGTGAGGAGTTGATAGAATTGTTAAAGTATATGGAGCATACAGATGAGGCCACCAGCGCCAGCTGCATCAGCACGCGCATCCATGAGATGCAGAAAAAAATCGAGGCCATCAAATCCAACGAAGAAGTGAGCGTACGGTTTTTAAAGGAGTATGAGGCACTGGTATTGGAACGTCGGGAGGCACGTGAGGAAGGTCGCGAAGAACAGCTGTATCGGCAGGTTTTAAAGAAATTGCAAAAGGGTAAGCACTCGGAGGTGATTGCAGAAGAACTGGAGGAGGATTTAGAAACCATTCAAAGGCTTTGCAGGGCTGTTGAAGAGACCGATAAAAAGGCTGCTTCAATCGGAAAAGAAGAGGGGCTGGAAGAGAATATTGTTCGTTAAGAGCCCTCAACATCTTTATATGTAAGGCTCAGAGTTAATTTTTTTCTGTTTATACCGATGTAAATAATAAGAAAGCTTTACAGATACACGGAGGTATTGTGCAGCCGTCAGGCGATTGTGGAGGACCCAGGGAGGGGTGCAGATGAGGATAAATTCCCAGCCGAAGGGCAGATATGAGATAAGCGGAGGAGCCATCGGAAACGGACAGGGGTGGAATCAAAACACATCCACCGCTGTAACAGGAACTCTTTCCATAACCAACAGGGAAAGCAATTCGGCTTACCGTGCACAGAACAGAAAAAAAGAAGTTCCGCGCAAAAAAGTTTCCTACAATCCACGGGAAGTGCGCAATGCCCTTTTGCGCGCCTGCACTTCTCAGAGTGCAGGGACGGTCTTAACCACTGCCAAATCCAAGCTTGGCAGTCTCTTAAAATGCAAGGGAACCGGACAATATGAGGAGTCTCAGTTAAGTGCGGCCATTCTACACGCCAAACGTATGGTTCGCTGCGCTCAAATGAAGGTGCGGAACCTTCGCTCGGAGGAACAGACGCAGCTGCGCATAGAGCAGGAAGTAAAGATGGAAAAGCAGAGACGAACCCTAAAAAGACGTCAGATAGCCGCCCGGGAAAAAATGCGCCAGATGGAGCTGTCCCACAGGCGTCGTTCCAACCGGAATCAGGAAAAATGCAAGATGAACGAGGCCGACTCAGAATACGAAAAAAGGCAAATGCAGGGCTCGCATTCCGAAACCACATCCTTCCGCAGCAGTACCTATGCCACCTCGGACTTCCTGCTGGAAATCAGTAATGACGGAGCCAGGCTCAGCGAAGAGCAGCTGGAAGCGCTCCTGCCGGAAGCTGCTATGGGCATGACTGCGGGAGCAGATATACCGACAGCAGGTATAAC
>CAPNGW010000059.1 GCA_948665105.1 uncultured Lachnospiraceae bacterium | reverse complement strand
TGCCAAGCTCTGCCTCAACGGGAACACCCGCCGCACTGCACACGTCCACAACCCTCTTTGTAACGGCAATATTATCCTCAAAAGCTTCATGTGAACCGTCAATCATAATGGATGTATATCCGGCTCTGAATGCCTTCACCGCCAGGTCAAAGCTTGAGCCGTGGTCCAAATGCAGTGCTACGGGCGCCGGTGAATTTTTAGCCGCCTCATACACATTGCCGTAAAATAGATCCGGCGACGCATATTTTAATGTGGACGGCGTTGTCTGCATAATGACAGGTGCATGCATTTTTTCAGCCGCCTCTAAAACCGCCTGCACCATTTCCATATTTTCCACATTGAATGCACCGACGGCATAACCGCCCTTCTGCGCATCCAAAAGTAATTCTTTTGTTGTTACTAAAGGCATTATAAGTCCTCCTGCTTTTTGCACATCATACCGGCCTTAACACGTTCCATATTAAGGTCTGAAAACTTTTGTACAGCCAAAAGCGCCGCCCCCTGCACCGGAAGCATCTCCGGCTCTACAAACTGTCCGTTAAATTTATCAATCCACTGTAAAAACCGTTCAAAAACATAAGCTCTCGCATAAAGCAGACCACCGGAAAGGGTAACGTTTAAGCACTCGCCGGGAATCATCAGCTGCTTTGCTGCCGCATAAGCCATCTGTCCCAGCTCGTCCGCCGCATCGATGTATGCCGCTGCTGCCGAAGCATCGCCCGCATTGGCTGCCATAAGCAGATATTTTTGAAATCCGGCCACCTTGCTTCTATCATTGATACAGGCTTCCGCCACATTCAAAACGTACTCCGGCTCATCGGCATAAAACTCATCCATTATAATATCGTACAGCATGTTTCTTTGAAGTCTTCCGTCCATCTGCTTTGAAAACAGCTCTATCGTTTTTCGTCCGAGCCAGTAGCATGAGCCCTCATCCCCGTAAAAAGTAGACCAGCCTCCGCAGCGTACACTTTTGCCGGTACTGTTTTTCCCGAAGGCAATGCTTCCTGTCCCGGCAACAATATTAATACCCGGTTTTAATGCGAGAGAGCCGGCCCAGCCCACCTCCGCATCATTGCAAAGGTAAAAAGGAATATCCGGATAGCGTCGTTCCATTTCTTTTTGTATCGCCGCATCCGCCGCCTTATCTTCCCCGAGGCAGGGAACGCCGGCCGCAAACCCGGCCAGCTTTTCCCTTTCTGCCCCCGCCTTTTTAAGGCAGGCAGCAATATTATTTTCAAAAAGTTCTGCGACACCCTCTGTACCAAGGGCTCTGTATGAGCTGCCCCCCACGGTCACAGAGGTACATTCACGTCCGGTTTCATCAATCAGAAGCACTGCCGTTTTTGTGCCGCCGCCGTCAATTCCGCAGTAATATCTCATCATATCACCCCTTGACGCCGCCCACGGTCAGGCCCTCGACAAAGTTTTTCTGAGCCAGTGAGAAAACGATAACAACCGGAATAATCATCATCGTAGACGCCGCCATAATCAAGTCTGTCTGCGTACCTCTGTCATTAAAGAATGTGCCGATACCCACGGTCAGTGTAAACAGATTTCTCTTGCTTACAGAGATTAACGGCCATAAATAAGAGTTATAGCTGGCCATAAATAAGTAAATAAACAGTGCCGACATCATTGGCTTTGCCATGGGAAAAGCAATTTTTAAAAATCGCTTCATATGTCCGCAGCCATCCGCCTCAGCCGCCTCCAAATAATCGTTGGGCAAATCAAGGTAGAACTGGCGCATAAGGAAAATACCGAAAATATTGCAGAAATACGGTACTGTCAGTACAAAGTAGCTGTTTGTCAGATGCAGTCCCGCCATTAATTTGTAAAGCGGAATCATCAGCGTATCATACGGAATCATCATAAACGCCAAAATAATGAAGAAAATCATATCCCGGCCTTTAAATTTGTATTTTGCAAATGTGTAGCCGATAATCGCACTTGTAAATACACCGGCAACTGTATTTATAAGGCTTGTCACAAGGCTGTTTGCGTAATATCTCAAAAATGGAATTCCATCCAGCACTCTCTGGAAATTCGTTACAACAAATTCATGGGGATACATTGTGGGCGGCATCTGTAAAAGCTCTGTCTGCCCTTTAAATGCAGACATTACCATCCAGTATAACGGCAGAATCATGATCACTGCGCCCGCCAGCATAATAGCCAAACCAATGTAGTATCCTATAGAATGTCGTTTTTTACGATTTGGTTTTATCATAATGCCGCCCCCTTATAATGTTTTGGCTTAACCTTCCGCTCTTTTGTAATAATCCACTGTACGGCACTGAAGAACAGAATAATAAGCATCAATATAATAGACATGGCTGAAGCATAGCCTACGTCGCTGTTGTCGATACCCTTTTTCATAATGTGAAGCAGAAGTACCTCTGTGCTTGTTCCCGGCGTTCCGTCTGTAAGAATCTTAACAGGTGTAAAAAACATAAAGGCGACCGTCGTTGTCATAATACATACAAACAATATTGTATTTTTAATTAAAGGGAGTGTGATTTTGAAAAACCTGGTCAGTGAGCCTGCCCCGTCTATTTCTGCTGCTTCATATAAGCCTCTGTCAATGCCTCTGATGGATGCCAGCAGGATAACGGCATAATATCCGAAAATAGCCCATATCTGCACAATACACAGACATACCAGCGCCTGGGATGCTGATGTCAAAAACGGCTGCGTTTCAAACCCCAGCGCCAGTAAAATCGCATTGAAAAGACCAAAGTTTTTATTGTAGAGCCAGTCCCACACAAGGCTGACGGCAACTGTCGAAATAACCGACGGCAAAAAGTACACGAACGTCAGAAACTGGCGCATACGGTTACCGACTGCATTTAAGCCTGCTGCCAGAAGGATTGATAAGACAATCGTAAACGGTACGATAATAATTGCCGCTACGACCGTATTTTGCAGCGCAATCCGAAACGTCGAATCGCTGAATGCCTTAATATACTGGCCAAGGCCTACAAATTTTGCATCAGAATATGCCATATGGGCATTTGTAAAGCTGTAATAGATTACCGATATAAACGGTATGATAAAGAAAATAAAAAACCATATAAAGGTTGGTATGAGGACACATGCCAAAAATATCTTGCGCCCTTTTCCCAACTTTGCCTTTTTTGTCCTCATAAATACGCCTCCTGTATAATGCGTATTCCAAAGACTAAGCTTATTTTAATTCTACGGTATATTGGAATACATCCCCTCGCACAACACTGTGACAGTATTCAATAATATTGACACCGCTGTAGGTTGTCCTTGTAAGATAGACGGCTGCCTCGCCGGTTTTAAGCTCCATGATACAGGCATCCTCCTGGCTGAGATTGACCGCCGAGAAATTCTCGGTTGCCCGTTCCGGGTAAACCTGAAATAAATTCAGTGTTTTATAAAGTCCGTTGGTCTCAACAAGATCCTGTGTCATGCCCGGCACATATTTCACGGGAATATACGAGTTTTCAACCGTATATGCCGTTTCATCCATATAACGTACGCGCTTAATCCAGAATACACGTTCCTCTGCACTCAGCTGTAAGGCCTTTCTTATGGAGATTTCCGGAATAATTTCTTTAAATATGACCATCTTTGCTGTTTCTTTAATGCCACGTTCCTTAAGCTCCTCGCTGAAGGAATAAAACTTGTGAAGCTTCTGCGCAATCGACTTCTGCTTTACAAAGGTTCCCCGGCCCTGTCTTTTTACAAGATAGTCCTCTGACTCCAGCTCGTCCACCGCTTTTCTCACCGTCGTGCGGCTGACGCCGAAAATCTCGCATATTTCCTTTTCGGAAGGCAGCCTGCTGCCTTCCTTCCATTCATTTGATAAGATTTTTCTTCTTATCTCCTCTTTCAGCTGATAATACAGTGCTATTGGTACATCTTTTCTTATAGTTTTCTCCATAGACATTCTTTCTTCCCTCTTCCGCATTTATTATTAAGAATAATTATATCGTTGAAAAATTTTCCTGTCAATGCGGCGATATTAAGACTCAAAGCAATATCCGGATTTTATATTTCATAAATGATTATTCCCTGAACGACGCGGTTTACGCCACCCTTTTCACATGGACTGTCTGTCTTAAACTGCTTCTCAAGGGACTTATGCATCGACAAAAGCTGGGAAAATACCAGGGAATTAATATATGCGCCCATCTCCGTATTTTCAGGAAGCTCTGACGGCTGTTCGTAAATTACTTCAAAATCTTCACCTGAAATGCTTTCCTTAAACCCCTTCTCTTTGACAGATACAATCGTATTTTTCTCACGCTGTACAATCATTTCCTTGACAAAATCAATATCATACTGTCTTGTATAAGGCTTATGGGAAATAAAGTGTATTGTCAGCGTCTCGTCATTGACAACTGTTTTCGGCCCATGTCTAAAGCCTGCCGCTGAATCGTAGCCTGCATGAACATACCCGTCGGTTAATTCCATTGATTTTACACAGGCCTCTCTTGCAAGTCCTCTGAGTGCTCCACAGCCAAGCCATATAATTCTTCTGTACTGGACTTTTGCAATTTCCTCGGCACTTCGGTAAAGATTTTCCATCTGCTGCGCCATGCTGTCCGCTAAAATTCTTACATAGCCTGTATATTCGTGAAGCGCTTTGTAGTGAAAAACACACCATGAGGCAAGCATCATACAGCTCACGCTGCTTGTCATCGCAAAGCCCTTATCGCATGTGCCCTCCGGCATATCCAGCACAAGGGCTTTTTCAAGTGCATAGCCCTTTTTTGCCAATGTCGAGTTTTTATCACATACAATAATGATATGCCACAAATTGCTGATTTTCTTTTCTGCAAAGTTGACTGCGGCCGTACTTTCCGGACTCTCGCCTGAGCGGGCATAGGATATTAAAAGTGTCGGCACGTCAAGCAGTGTTTCATCCGGCGCGCTTATAATATCGGTTGTATGTATATTTTCAGACGGCTGTCCAAGCTCTCCCGCCAGCATATACTGAAGTGTTTCACCGATAAAAGCGGATGAACCGGCTCCAGTTGTAATAACCTTTAAGCCCGGTACGGCAAGCACCTTGTCCATAAATGCCGAAATTTCATCTTTGCGGGCCTCAAGCATGCCTGCAAGTGTCCTCCATACTTCCGGCTGCTGCGCAATTTCCCTTGCCGTCCAGTAGCAATTTCTCTCTTTATAGTACTCCCACGATCTGTCAAATATTTTTTCTTCCATTATTTATTCCTCCGTCACTTCTGTTCCTGTTGATTGACCTTTCATTAAATCAGCCATATGATATGCCGACTGCATTGCCACATTGTGGATCTCTCTGTCTGCCAGTCCGCCCATATGCGGTGTCAGAACAACATTATCCAATTCAAACAGCGGACTTTCATGAAGCGGTTCTTCCTCGTAAACATCCAGTCCGGCTCCGGCAATTCTCCCAGATTTTAATGCCTCATATAAGGCTTTTGTATCCACAACCCCGCCTCTTGAGGGATTAATTACGACTGCACTTTCCTTCATCATTGCAATACTTTCACTGTTAATCAGATGGTATGTCTCGTCTGTCAGCGGACATGTTGAAATAATAATATCCGATTCTTTAAAAAGCTTTTCCCGGCTTACATATTGTGCATGGTATTTTGCGCCGATTTCCTTTTCCTCAACAAGATTATCATAAATAATGTCCATGTCGAAGCCTGTCGCTCTCCTTGCCACAGCCTGACCGATGGCCCCGAAGCCAATGATGCCGAGTGTCTTTTTGGAAACAGCAATGCCTCTCGCAACACCGTCGCACCAACGCCCGCTTCTTATATTTCTGTCACCCTGAACGATTTTTCGCATCACGCTTAAAATCAGTCCCCATGCCAGATCTGCCACCGCGTCAAAATTCTGACGCGGCACATTGCAGATTGTAATTCCGTTTGCCTTAAAAGCTTCAATATCCAAATGGTCATATCCGGCACAATTTAAGGAAATGTACTTTAATCCTTTGGCACTTTCAGCAAAGGCTCTGCCCAGATTAATGTCCGCACCCATTAAAAGACCGGACGGCTTTTCCTCAAGGCTGTTCCAATATTCAATAAGCTCTTTTTCTGTGTAGCCTTCTCTGTCCTTTTCTGCCAAAAGTACCGGCTCAAGCCCGGCCTCTTTAAGTACGTCAAAAGCCTCGGCCTCCTGCTCAAAGGAGAAGGATACAATCAATACTCGATTATTCATACAGCCGCCTCCTTCTATTTGTACTGTGGTAAATGTTCTTTATGCTCGGCAATAAAATCCTCAACAAGCTTTTCTGCCGTTTCATAATCTGTCACTGCACCGTCAAGCATCATCGCGTCTGCCCAAAGCTTCTTATCGCCCTTTAACGCTGCCTCTACCGTTAAATCAACAGACGGCAGTCTCTTTAAGATAATGTCCTTCATGGGGCCTTCAAAGCCGTTCACATGCATCGGGCAAAAGCCTCTTGCTGTTGCGACACCAGGAATTTCAAGGACTGCATCATCCGGAATACCGCTGACTGCGCCCTCATTGGGAATATTGACTGAAAATACTTTGCGCTCGTCTAAAATCAGTGACTTGATCATTTCCACAAGCTGCTCATGCTCACCGTCTGCTCTCTGGAAAAGTTCAGCCTCAACTTCCCCCTCTGTCTCTCCCTGTGAAAGCATATCTTTGTATGTTTTTTCACCTCTTGCCAGTACATCATCAATGGGGAAAGCGTCAACGCCTAATGTTGCACCGTAATATTCACCGTGTGGGAAGCGCTCCGGGAAGAATTCAACCGCATGGCGGTCAACAACTGCTGGAATACCGCCGTAGCGCTCAAACAATTCCCATGAAAGCGGATTGTCCATATGGTGGGGAATTTCCTTATCCTCAAGCAGGGGATTAAAGAAGTTTCTCACATGAGGCTCTTTTTCATTGTGTGCTTTCTGTTTTGCCACAATATCAAGCAATTCCTTATGAACATCCTTGCCGTCCACACGGATATCATAAAGCCATGTCAGATGGTTTAAGCCTGCACCGATTGTTGTAATACGCTTCACATCAACGCCCAGCATTTTTGCAAGATACTTTTCGCCGTAAATAACACCGTGGCAAAGACCGATAATTTTAACGTTTGTCGCACGCCTTACCGCTGTCACAATGGCTGTCATGGGATTGGAGTAGTTAAAGAAATAAGCTTCCGGGCAAAGACGCTCAACATCCTTTGCAATCTCAAGCATCACAGGAATCATACGCTGTGCTCTTGAAATACCGCCCGGCATGATTGAATCGCCTACCGGCTGGTAAATATTGTATTTTCTCGGAATTTTAACGTCTTGCTCCCATGCATGGCGGCCGCCCACAGCAATCGTTGTCACAACAAAATCTGCACCCGGCAAAAGCTCGCATCTGTCTGTAGAAGCTGTAATGACGATATCTGCATTTTTCTGCTCAACCATCTTTTTTGCAAGCCTTGTCACCGACTCTAAAATCACCGGGTTAATGTCACATAATGCAATTTCCCACGAACCGAATTTTGACTGGATAAAATCTGCTACAAGTCCTTTTGTAAACACCGCGCTTCCTGCGCCAATCAATACGATTTTTCTTCTCTGTGCCATCTTATTTTTCTCCCTTTCTCCATGCCTTTATCATGTTATCATTGCAGTCCTTAAGAAAAGCTTTCAGTATTTCTATCTGACCGTCATAATCTGAATGGTTAAATTGTTCTGTCAGCTTCTCTGTCATAAACAGCTTGACAAACTTTGGTTCCTTAATGCTTAAATCGTAGCTGTCACAT
Organism: uncultured Lachnospiraceae bacterium; assembly: GCA_948665105.1. Classification (GTDB taxonomy): domain Bacteria; phylum Bacillota; class Clostridia; order Lachnospirales; family Lachnospiraceae; genus 14-2. The sequence continues at coordinate 2,667 of CAPNGW010000059.1, read as the reverse complement.
TTTTCAATATGGTCAAATACTCTGTCAAACTCCCTTTGATTGCTGAACCAGTCAACCTCTGCAAAGATGCCTGCCGGCTGTTTTTTATAGCTGTAAATCGCACCGAAGTAAGCGTATAAGCTGACATTATTTTCTTTATCGCTTAAGTAATAACGAAAACCCGATGCGTACTGTCCGAAGTTGTCCTTATCATCATAATTGACAAGGACACTGCTTACAGCCCCGTCCACCTCCTGTAGCACCTTGTCAAAGGCGTTTACCATATGAAGGGCGTTTGCCATCTGCCTTAAGCTAATGGTAAAGCCTTCCAAAGAAGCTGCCTCAATCATCGCTTCGGCTGCATTCTGAACAAAGCTCTTAAGCATTGCCACCTGTCCTTCACCGCTCTGCGCTGACATTTCATCAAATACGGCATCCGGCATAAACAGCTTAAAATATTCTTTTTCTGCCCTGTTAATTTCAAAGGCATCACGCTCTTTTATATTCTCCAGTACGGCACTATAAACAGCACCGTTATTCTGCTCGTCCAGCTCAACCATCAGCCCGTGCCTTGTGGACGGAAAATAGATAAGGCCCACATGTAAGTAGAGAGATACGCCCGTTTTCTTTCCGTTGACACGGCATCTTAAGCCGTACCAGTGACGGCCGATACAGTCGCCTGCGTCGCGGATAACTTCAAAATCCGCCGCTGTACTGTCAATTTCTTTAATTGCAATTTCAAGCTCATCCCCGAAACGGTGCAGGGACTGAAATTCTTTCACATGAAAGCTTAAGTTTTCCATCATTGTTCCTCCTTGATCTTCCACGGCATATGCGGATTCTGAACACATAATTTTCCGCCGCTGACCTCCATAAATGTTCCTGTCATATAGGAAGCTTCGTCCGAAGCAAGGAAGGCCACCGCATTGGCTACATCCTCCGGCGCACCCAGGCGGTGAAGCGCTATGGCACCTTCAAGCTCCCCACGTTTTTCATCAATCACGCCCTTTGTCATTCCTGTCTCAATCACGCCCGGAATGAAACCGTTGACGCGGATATTATACGGTGCAAGCTCCGCTGCCAGTGTCTTTGTGAGGCTGTATACCGCCGCCTTACTTGCCGCATAGGCGCCGCTGCCTGCCGAAGCCATTAAGGATGCATAGGAAGCTGCATTGATAAGTACGCCGCCCTTATCCTTCATATAATGAAATACTTCTCTCGCACATAAAAATACGGATTTTAAATTGACATTCATCACTGTATCCCACTGCTGCTCCGTCATTTCACAGACAAGCTTCTGGGGATAAATACCGGCATTGCTTACAAAGACGTCGATTTTTCCGTAAGCCTTATAAGCCGCCTCAAACATTGTCTTGACATCCCTCTCTTTTGATACGTCTGTCTTAAATGTCCGTACATCTCCAAAAGGCTTCAGCGCCTCAGCCGCAAGGTTCAGTGCTTCTTCGTTTAAGTCGCATATAAAAACCTTCGCGCCGCTTTCCAAAAACTTTTTTGCAATGGCAAAGCCGATGCCTGCCGTACCGCCGGCGCCTGTCACGCCGACAACCCTTCCACTATAATTAAAAGACATTTCTTTGCCCCCTTGCTTACTTAATCTCTATGACTGCACCTCGGCTTGCCGACGCCGCCATTTTTGAATAGATGCCAAGATAACCCGACTTATATTTGGGATCCGGCGTCCTGAAGTTTTTCTGTCTTGCTTTAAGCACTGCCTCTTCAACATGAAGTGTGATTTTCCCCTTTGGTATATCAATAGAGATTTCATCACCGTCTTCAATGAGCCCAATGGGCCCGCCCTCGGCAGCCTCCGGTGAAATATGTCCCACAAAGCAGCCGTTATTTGTTCCCGAAAATCTTCCGTCTGTAATTAAAGCTGTGCTTCCGGCAAGTCCCATACCATAAAGATATTTCATTGCCTTGTACATTTCACGCATGCCAGGTCCGCCCTTTGGGCCTTCATACCGGATAACAACGACGTCGCCGCTCTTTATTTCTCCCTCCAGAATCGCTGCCTCCGCAGCTTCCTCACCGTCAAAGACTCTTGCCCGGCCTTTGAAGTAATGCATATCCGCCTTAATTGCAGATGGCTTTGTAATACAGCCCTCCGGTGATAAATTGCCGTCAAGCACTGCGATGCCGCCGAATTTTGAAAACGGCTCTTCCACCGTTTTAATCACATCACGGTTCACATTCAGCCACTGCCACTGCGCCAGATTTTCGCCGACGGTTTTTCCCGTCACTGTCAGCGCATCGGTTTCAAGCATTGTTTCCAGTTCCTTCATCACCTGAGGAATACCGCCTGAAAAATAAAAGTCTTCCATATTATATTTAGATGCCGGATTGACCTTCGCCACAAGCGGCGTTGCCATACCACTTTTCTTAAATTTATCCATCACAATGGGGCTGTCAATGCCGGCCTCTTTTGCGATTGCCAGAAGATGAAGCACACCGTTTGTGGAGCCTCCGGTGGCGTTTAACACTCTAATGGCATTATCAATCCCTTTCTCAGTGATAATCTTATCCGATGTCAGATTCTCTCTCACAAGGTCCACAATCTTTTCACCGGTTGCAAAAGCCATTCTTGTCCGCTCGGCATAAACCGCAGGAATGAGTGCCCCGCCCGGAAGCGTCATGCCAAGTGCCTCTGACAGGCAGCACATCGTATTG
>CAPNGW010000058.1 GCA_948665105.1 uncultured Lachnospiraceae bacterium | reverse complement strand
GGAGGTACCGGCTGGGGAGAAACGGATGATTGTGGCGGAGGTACCGACTGTGCTGTATCCTGCGCACTTCCTTTTATCTCTTCCAGCAGGCCTTTGAAATCCACCAGCGAAAAAATCGGCGTGCTGTTTAAATAATTGATAAGCTTTGCCACATGGTCGCAATTCTCTGTCTGGTCAAACTGGGTTGTAAACATGATATTTTTGAAAAATGCGCCAAGCTCCACTGCCTCCTGCCCTTCCCGCTTTAGCGGAAGGCATACCAAAATGGTTTCACACGTGGATACATCCGTAAAAATGTAATCCAAGTCCAGCAGAATGGAGGATGCATCAATCATATAGTCCTCCGCCGAGAGCATGGCGTCTGTAATTCCGCTGAAAACGCCGAGAAGGCGTTTCTTGTTTACCACTCCGGCAAAAAACTGCTTTACCGGAATTTTGGCTGAAACATTGTATTTCATGTATTTTACCGTATCCATCTGGGTAAATACGGCGGGGGCCAGGCCTGGGATTTTGTTGTTGGTCAGCATTCCCAGACTCATGGAATCTATGGTATCTGTATCATTGATTTGATATACCAGGTATGTAATTGTACCTTGGTTTTCGTATGTAAAATTCAAGGCTGTACCTCCTACGTCAGCGATTATATTTATACAACTTCAACACTATCCATTGCTCCTGATTCTTCACAAAAGCAGCTCCGCTACTGGAAAAAACATAAGCATCTGTATATTGAGGCTCTACCACTGTGGTATTTGAAGCGCTGATATACCCCCACAAGCCGTTCCGGCAGACAGGTGCAAGATTCAGGGAAAAGGATTTTGCATCATCATAGGCTGGCTCTATCACCCATTCTCCAAGGCTGTCCACATAACCCCAAAGGCCCTCATCCATGACCGCCGCATATTCTCCACTTGAAAAAGCCTTTGCATTTTCAAAGCCTTCTGTTCCTATCCTGTTTCCGTCACTGTCCAGCATAATATATGTGTTGTCCTTCTTCACAAAGATGCGGTTATTCAGGCAACAGATACCCCTTTCATCCAGAATCACATCCTGATAGGCTTCTTCTGTCACCAGGGAACCATCCGTGTTTATCAGTCTCCATGCCTCTCCGTCCTTAACGGCAGCCACGCCTGCGTTAAAAGCTCCGGCATAATCATATTCTCCAAAGCAGGGAGTGAAATCCATGGTGTAATAGCGGTATTTCTCATCCACACAAGCTGGGAACAGCTCATGATTGTACACCCCCACCTCTGTAATAGCACCCGATATGGAATCAGAAATATTATATTGATACTCACCCTCACGGTTCATAAAATACCACACATTTTCTGTATCGCAGACCGGAACCACATCATTTGCATAAAATCCAATCTGCTTAAATTTCGGCGCTACGATACTTGCTCCCTTGGCAGTAGCAAGCCCCCATCCGTTCTTCGTATAACTTCCCACACAGTCCGAGCTTACAGTTGTCACATCATCAAAGGAACAATACTCCTCATAATACAGATAGTCCATAATCTCACGGTAAGTTTCCGCCTCTTCCGATTGCAGCCTCCTTCCGTCAAATTGTTCCAGAATATCAAAAGCCTCAGAATAATTTTCGTTTTTCAAGAAAACCTTTATGGCCCGCTCATAGCCTTCCTTTTTCTTTGGATAGTGTTCCAACAGCTTCTCACACCAGGCTTCGCAGTAATTGTAGATTCCCGCCTCATAGTACATATCTGTTGCTGCCAGATAGTATTCTATGCGATTGTTCCGTGCAAGCGCCTCACTGTAATAGCCCGCCGCCTTATCATAAAGCCCCTGTTTTGAGCAGTTTTGTGCTTTTTGCAGCAGCTCTTCCACTTCTTTCTTCTGATTTCCTGCACCTGAAATCATTGTGTAAACAGATACCGCCATCAACAGCACAAATATAATCGGTATCAACAATCTGTATTGTTTCATCATCTCACCTCTATACGCCGCATAAAATCAAGCTTACGATTGTCCCTGCCAGCACAAAGGGGGCAAAGGCCATGGAATCCTTCCTGTTTTTCTTCTTTGTCAGAAGCAAAAGCAACGCTGCCACAAAGGAAAAAAAGATGGAAAAAAACATGGCATAGCAGATTCCCTCCACACCCAAAAGCGCTCCCAACATAATCATCAGCTTCATATCCCCCATGCCAAGGCCGCCCCTCGACAGCAACATACAGGCGGAGTATACGATAACCGCACCAACAATGGCGATCCCTTCGCCTATCAGATGTGCTCCTATTGCGTCCACTTCCAGCAACAGCTCCGGAACTATAAGAAGCAGTCGGCAAACCAGACCGCAAAGCACCAGCTTATTGGGAATACGCATTTCCCGGTAATCTGAAATTGCAATGGGCCACAAAACTGCCACAAGGCAGAGTCTTTTCCACAGAAATACCGGGCTGACGGAGTAAAGCAAATGTAGCATCAGGGCCACCGCCGCCAGGCTGGCAGGAATTAACAAAAAACAGAAAATCTGCCGCCAGCCTCTGGGCGCCAAACCTTTGATATGTATTTTTTTATCCACAGTTATCACTGACTCTCTACGTATATACAAATAATTGCCTAACGTCAGTGCAGCCACACCCGTCATAAGTATAAATATCGCCGCCAATTTCCTGCCTCCGTCTTATGCTTGCTATTCCGAGCCTACCCAGGCTCTTGTCTTGGCACATTGTTCAAAATTCAGCTTCATATCAATGTTAAGAAGCTTCACCACCGTCACCTGATACCTTACGTCCAGCAAAATATCTTCTTCCTCGCCGTCTTTGAAAATCCGTGTCTTCATAAAGGATAATCCTTTCATGCCATCCTCAATTCCCAAACCCTTCAGAAATTTATCAGGATCCGATCCAAAATGCTTTTTCATCAACATTCTTGCCATCTCGCCAGTGAATGTACCCTTGGTCTGTTCGATACCCTGGTTGAGTATGTAATATAGAAAGCTTTCCGTATTGCCGGGATTGCCTGCTATATCCACCGCTGCCCCTGCAATGCCTCCTAGGGCGCTAAAAAGGCCATTTATCTCTGATAAATTATCACTTAAGCCAGACTCTGCTGAGCCGCCATAGGCTGCCAGATTCGCCTGCTTATCATTTAACCCGGTCAAATCAAAGACATAGGTATACTGGGAAATTTCCTTGGCAGTTGCATTCAATGCCGCGCCAATTCTGGCCTGGGCCATGCTTACATGAAACATACTGTATATGGTCAATATTGCAAACATGAAAAACGTCAGGGAAAGTGTCGCCTCAATAATCACTGCACCTTCTTCGGATTTCCTTTTGTTCATTTTCTTTCCTCGATTCGCCTGCTTCAATTCGTCTGAAAATTTACCTCATTTTCCTCCGCAGCGGCTTCGGCTGCGGAACCAGCCGGGGCATAGATAGTAGCTGCTCCTGCCTCAGTCTTCGTACCACTGCCCCAAACTGCACTATGTCCTATCTCTTCCACACTCATGGGAATTTCTATTCTTTCAAGTACGTCACAATACTCAAACGCTTTCCTTTCAATCGCAGTTACCCCCTCTTGAATTACAACCTCCTTTAAAGCATTACAGGTTGAAAAGGCCTGCTCTCCAATTCTCTCCACCGAGCCTGGAATCACAATGCTTGTGATTCCGCTCATGACAAATGCTCCACGGTCTAGTATTTTTAAGGTTTCCGGTAGTTCAATGAATTGTAGAGAAGCACACGTTCCGAAAGCCCTGCGCCCAATTATCTCCAGTCCCTCATTGCACTCCACCAGTTTCAATGCAGAGCAACCTTCAAAAGCGCTTTCCCCCACCTCACGCATGGAAGCGCCGAATTTCACCTCGTTTAAAGCAACGCAAAAGGTAAAGGTTCCCTCCTCTAAAGTAATGATGGAATCTGCCAGCTCCACGCCGGTAACCGCCGTACCTTTAAAAGCATTGGCCGCAATCTGCACCACTGGCCCTCCTCCCAACTGCTCTGGTATGATGATTGCTGTATCGCTCCCTATATAGCCGGTAATAACGACGCCGCCCTCCACAGTCTCCCAGGTAAAAGCAGACTCTTCTGGGGTAACATAACCTCCAATTTCTGCATCACCATACTTTTCTATATTATCCTGAACCTGCTCCTGTACAAAATCCAGTTCCGGGGAAACTGTATTTTCTTCCTCTGCTTCCCTGTCTTTGGCCGGGCCTCCGCAAGCGGTCAGACCAAAGGCCAGAAGGCTTATCGCCAAGATACTGCTCCTTTTTACCGTTGATTTCTTCATCTTATTCTCCTTTTCATACTGCATATTTAATAACCGCGCCTTATCTCAACGGTTGTTGTTCTCCACCCCTTCTGGGTAGACAAATCTCCCAGATTATCAATAGCTAAAAACCGCGACCACATTGGCTCCATCAAAACAGAGGCCTTCAAATCAAAATAAACCTGGGCCTTTGCCAAATCAAAGGCATAATTATTCGTAACTAAGGACATATTCGACTGGATCACATCTGCGGTTCGGGTGTATATGAGGTTCTCATCCTTGCCCACCAGCTTAATATACAGGAAAATTTTCAAGTAATCGCTGTACTGCAAGGCAATTCTGTTTTCTGATGATGGATTTCCATTCGAAGTTCCCAAAAACAGTGACTGATAATTACATACCAAATCGTCCTCACCCTTCAACAAAACTACCGGCAAACCCGCCTTGAGATAGGAAATATCTACAGCGGCCTCTGCGGCTGTGATAGCCAGGCAGGCCAGGGTCTTGGTAAGGGGCGCCGGAATAAAAGCAAAGGCCTCCAGCGCTCTGGCTAGGGAATTCAAAATCTCATCATTCCAGTAGAACTGGAATACAGCCACCACATCCATGGCATACCGTATCAGATAAACCTGTCTATAGGCTGCCCCCTTGTTGTCCCCATCGCTGGCATTTCCATATAGGATATATTCAATCTCACCGCCGTATGCCCAGTTGTTACTTGCATTTCTAGGGGTAAGGGTCAGCGTTTTATTCTCCGTTGAGTCTTCCCACGCCCCCTTTACCGTCGCATATTTCCCTTTGGCCTCCTCTGGATTCTTCGGCGTATTTTCTCCCAGCCTTGCATAGCAGCCCTCATTTTCAAAAGTATCATAGGTAAACATGCTGAACAGGTAATCCATCATATACAGGTCATCCCGCATATTTACCAGACTTCCCTTAAAGGTAACGGAAAAGTTGGAGAACAGGTCGCTGGCAAACTTTCCCGCCTCCTCTATTTTCGCGCCCACGGGCTGGGGAAGGGCCGCCCCCTCTCCCTTTGAGGGAAGAGTTGCCCCACTCCATTCGCTAAAGCTATGCCCAGAAAGATTTCCACTATCATCAATCTTTTCTAAATCCTCTGATTTCTTTGAAATAGCTTTGTCCGCATCTTTAGCCGAGCCTTTGTCTGTAACGTCAAAACCTGTTTGCTTCTTGTTAACGGCCCCTCCCACCACCGGAGAATCAAACTTGTGCTTCATCCAGTTCAAAAGCTCCAGCTCTGTCTTTTCCAGATTAGTGTGAAAGGAATCGGTAATTACGTATTCTCCATCCCCTTCCAGGGTTTCACTGGTGGTATCATCCCTGACTATAATTCTTTGAATCCTCTCGCCGATGGAGAAGGAAAAAGAAACCTCCGCATACTGCTGCAAGGAGCTTTCATTCCTTGTGATTTTGCTCCCATCCAGCGCCGCCGTTGACCGAAATTTGGTGTAACCGCTGATATCAAGAAGGGAGGTTGACTTATACTTCATGGCCTTAATATCATCCCGAAATGTCTGACACAGGGTTTTAACCTTTCCAAGCCGTCCCTCCAACTCCGTCACCGACGCTTCTGAAAAATGTTCAATGCCAGTCTCCTCCAATTTCGCAATCTCGTCGCGGTCTTTCTTTGCCAGTTCACTATCCTCAAGCTGGGAATCATTGGCTATTCTTTTCCATTCCTCAAAGGCCTCTTTGTATTTTTTCAACAGCTTCTTCAGTTCCTTTGTTTCCTCTTCTGCCGTTTTTGCCAATTCTCCCGCTTTATCAAAATCATTGTAGTAATGATTTAATGTATTTCTGATATTATAAATATCATTCACACTACTCAATTCCAGCTTTTGAGCATTCTCCAATGTATCCAGATTCCTTAGCTGGCTGCCGACACTCTTATATGACTGACAGCCTCCGCCGGTGGCCTCTCCCTTCAGAGAGCCGTTAAAGTGAGTAATCAGAGTCGTATATACGCTTTCCAGGGAAAGCTGATTGTTCTCATCCGCCGTTTCAAAAGTAACATAATCGTTCTTCGGTTCCACCATCTTGGCAGCCATGGCCCCGTCGGCAGCATATTCCACCGCATTCTCCAGTTTATTTGCCACCTTCCATAAATTTCCTGCCGAAGCCACATAAGCGGCATAGGAGGAGGAACAGCCATTTGTGACAATTACCCAGTACTGGATGGAATAATCTGACCCCTGCATAGCCCCCACATTATTCCAGTCTGTATCCAAAGCCGATTTCTTTTTGTGATAGTCAGCCATTGCCTCATTCAGTTGCTTAAGCAACACTTCTATGGTACCTGCATCGGCTTTATTTTCATCGGAATAAGTAGTTACTGCCGATTGCTGTGCAATCGGTGTATTTTTCAGCAGGTTTATCACCAATGTACCATCGGTGTCATGGGTATTATATAAGTCCATCACCATCTTTCGGTGAGCCTCTTTGAAAACCTCTTTCATTGTTTTCCCGGGACCTGTGGGGGAAGCTATAAAAACAGAAAAATCATCCAAAAAACTCTCGTCTGTAATTTTCTTCCCATTGGCACTTCCCGTATAGTTCTGATAGCTTTTGATAGCCTCATAAGCCTTTTCCGCCTGCTCTATCAGCTTCCTTTCCGCCTCATAGAATTTCTTTTTGGCGTTTACCATTTCTGTTTCCTTGGAAAGGTTCTCCATCTGCTTTTCTACTTCGGAATCTGTAATCTTCTTAAACAAAGCTTCCACGCCGTTGACAGGGGCGCGGTATTTCATAAATTCTATAATTTCCTTCTTTATCAAAGCCGGATTATTCAACGCTCCGTTCGCTGTGGGCGTGATAATCGTCTCGCCGTCTACCGACAGTGAAAGCATATCGCTGATATCTGTATCTCCCACAAAAGCAGAAATAATACTGTCTGCATACTCCCCTGCAGCGGAGGTGGGTACACCGGCAGAAACCATACTGTCCACAAAATAGCCCTTGGAGACCTCAATCACATCACTGGTATCCTGGCAGGAAGCCAGCAGTCCGAAATAATCCTTGAGGTTCTTGTCGTATTCCGACAATACGGTATTCAAGGCCAAATCTGCTGATGTAACAATCACCTCCTGCGACAGCTTCGTGCGGCTTACATCCAGGAAAAGTCCCGCTATCGTCACGGTGGGAAGTATAATCAGAGCAAGAAAAACAGATATGGCGCCCCTTGTCTTTTTTACAAAGTTCATAGCCTCCCCCCTCACTTTCCGGTAAATTTCCCCACAAAATCTTTAATTTTCTGCGTCAGCCCATATTCTTCTCTATAATCCATAAGCATATCCACATTGCGAATAAATTCAGCCGCATCTGTGGCCGCAGTAACGGTTGCATTGCTGGTACGAAGTAAGGCTGGGATATCGAAGAAACGCAGGGGCAGCAGCTCAATGGAGTACTCCAGCTTCACTTCCGCCGTCTGATAGACTATATAATTATTTATCTTACAGGTTTTCACACTTCCCTTGGGCTCCATGCCGGAAAAAAATCCGGTACCGGCTGTTTTGATAAGCCCCTCTATGTACTCTTTCGCAGCTTCCTCCACCTCTGCATCACCGAACAAATAGCGGTAAGGCTTCACATTTACCTGGGTGGAGTCTGTGGGGATGCTTTCTTCCATAAGCAACGGATTGGTATAAGCCGTCGCCAGATATTGGGCACCACGCACTGCAATGGCATCCATCTTCGCCTGCTGATAAAAGAAATTGCCCAAGAAAATTAATAATATCACAACGAACAATACCACGGGAAATACGAACGCGGCTTCTACAACCTCAACCGCTCCCCTTTCATTATGGAATCGTCCTGTTCTTTTCTTTAAATACTTCATAAATAAGTTTGTCCTTTTGGGATTTCTTCCGGGCAAAGGCTTCCTTTGCCCGGGAAATTCATGATTCATTAATTCAACACTGTTTCTGCTTTCGTTGTAATGCTTTTCAGCAGATCCGTAATCAATTTACTGATTTGCTCCTTAAACAGCAACACCAAAACCACGGCCACGGCAATCAGTAAAACAACCGCCACCACACTGACCTCTCCCCGCTCATCCGTCAAAGCCCTCCTCACTGCATTTTTGATTTTCCAGCCATAAAGCTTCAGCTTAAACATACATTTTTCCCCTTCCTGCTTATGATATTATGTAAAATGGCCCCGCCATTAAACACCAAGGTTTGTAAAAATAGGTACAACAATCATAATCAATATACCCATAAACATAATAAACATGGGTATCATCAGCTTTGTGTTTGCCTTTGCACCGGCCTGCTTTACCCTCTGCTGCTTCATCTCCCATATTTCATCACTCTGGGCCTTAAGCATCATGGACAACTCCCGGTTTCCCTTTTCAATTCCCTGTATGATGGTAGATGCAAATTTCTTAATTTCCGGGATAATACACCGGACGCCGAACCGACGGATGGCTTCGCTTTCCGAAACACCGTTCTGCATATCCTCATAGGAGCGCATCATTTCCTGATAGATGACAGAATCACTGGCTCCCGCCACCTCTATCCATGCCTCCCGCATAATCATTCCTGCATTTACTAAAAGCGCCAGCTTGGATACGATTTCCGAAAAATCATTCAACAGTTCCTCCGAACGCTTTTGAATCTTTTTCTCAGACAGCGTCATAAAATAATAGACCGCCAGAACAGCCATTCCCATACAGATAACCATAAGCAGCACATCCGGGTTAAAGCCATACAGAATGAAGCTTAAGAGGAACACCAGCATCCCAAAGGTAAGGCTTTGGGCATAAATTACCCGCAGATAGTACTCCACGTACTTCTCCTCATGTAAAATCCCTAACTCCATGCGAAGCTTCCTGTCATACTTCCCTTTGAATTTATAGTGAAACAGCTCTGTCAGAAAATAGCCTGTGCTATATAATTCTTTTAAGGGATATTCCTTTTCGTTTAATGTATGAAAAATGGCATTGTACTTGCCCGAAAGCAGAAACACCACCAGCCAGGCTACAAGGCAGATACAGCCTGCCCCCATAATAATCAAATCCTGTAATGATAAAAAATCCAACATATGCCGTCCCCTTATCAAATCTTAATGTCCATAATTGCTTTTCCCACATAGTAGGCAGCTACAAACAGCCCAACAGATATCGTGGTGGCAATCAGGCCTGTGACTGTCACAAAGTTTGCCGCAAATTCCGGGCTCATCACCTTAATCATTCCCACCAATATAATGGGCAGGATAATCATGATGGTTTGATCCATTTTGCTTCCTGAAACGGTGGTAGCAATCTCCTCTTTAATCTCCATTTTCTTGCTTAGAATCCCGTGGGTGCTCTGAATAATCTCCTGGATGTTTCCCCCCTTGCGGTAACAAATTTTAAAGACATTGGCAAAGCTTGTAATGTCGTCAATCCCGCTCCGGCGGCCAAAATCCTCCAGCAAAGTTTCAATATCAAAGTTGCTTCCTATCCCGGACAAAAGAATCTCCAGTTCTTTAATGATGAAGGCATCCTCCTCATACTGAACCTTTAAATCGCCATATACTGCCTGAAAAGAATTTGGCACGTTATTTCCTGCTCCCAAAGAGGTGGTGATACCATCCAGCATATCCCTAAACTGAAGGTTCAGTTGTTTGCGGCGTTTCTCCAGTATCTGCTTTGTCCGAATAGGTAGAAACATCTTGCCTGCAAGCATTCCAACCACAAGTGGAATTGCAATATTCAACAAATGGGTTACCACTGTGGCATTTCCATATTCATCCTTCCCAATCCCACCGTAAAACAAATACCCCACTGCTGCTCCAATCACAAAAGCGGTCATAAAATAAAAAAGCTTTTCCGGTTTACTCATGTAATACACTTTGTAATTCAAAGCCTCCATATTCGTAGCCGACAAATAATACTGGGGCTCCAGCTCCTTCTTCTTAAACAGTTTCATCCTTCCCTCCTCAAATCTCCGTCTTAATCCCCGACAGCCTCAGCTTAAAATCATTCTGCATCTTATTCCCCGTCCGCGTAAGGCTCCCGGACACCTTCTCCAGGGTACTGTTCTCATCCTCCGTAAACTGATACAAAGGATTTAAAATAATCTGCCCTTTCTCATACCCCACCACCTCTGTAATCTCCATGGTCTTTCTTGACTTATCTCGAAGCCTTGATAAATGAATAATAATATCCACCGCCGAAGCAATCTGCTGCCGTATGGCCTCAAGGGGCAGTCCCGCCGCTCCCTGAAGCACCATGGTTTCCAGACGGCTTAGCATATCCTCCGTGGAGTTGGCATGGCCCGTT
>CAPNGW010000057.1 GCA_948665105.1 uncultured Lachnospiraceae bacterium | reverse complement strand
GCGCTATGGCCTTCCCGCTCTCCTGGGCACGCTTTCTTCTGAGCTCCTCCAGCTCCCGCTCCTGGGCTTCTAAAACCTCTTCGATATACCGGTCCCGGCGGCTCATAAATAAATCAGGCTTTTTCATCATACAGATGGCACCTCACCATATGGCCGTTGCCCATATCTCTTTCCACCGGCACCTGTGTCTTGCAGATTTCCATACATTCGGAGCACCTTGTGTGGAACTTGCAGCCGGCGGGCGGATTTGCCGGGGAGGGGATATTTCCTTCCAGAATAATCCGCTCCTTCTTCAAATCCGGATCCGGCATGGGAATGGCGCTGAACAAAGCCTTGGTATAAGGATGCAGAGGATTGGCAAAAATATCCTCCGTTGCGCCCGTCTCCACCAGTCCTCCCAGATACATAACACCCACCGTGTCGGAAATATGCTCCACCACCGAAAGGTCATGGGAAATAAACAGGTATGTGAGATGAAACTCCTCCTGAAGGTCCTTAAGCAGGTTAATCACCTGGGCCTGAATGGACACGTCCAAGGCAGAAACCGGCTCATCACAGACGATAAAGTCCGGATTTAATGCAATGGCCCTGGCGATACAGATTCTCTGCCGCTGTCCACCGGAAAATTCGTGGGGATACCTGTCCTTGTGGTATTCCTGCAGGCCGCAGGCATTCATAATCTTTGTGATATAAGCGTCGAACTCCTCCTTGGGTACCAGATTGTGCTCCTTCACCGCTTCCCCGATAATCTCGCCCACCGGAAGGCGGGGAGACAGGGAGGAATAAGGATCCTGAAAAATAATCTGCATCTTAGTACGAAGCTTACGCATTTCCGCTTTGCTTACGCTATTGACGTCGACACCATTGAACAGTACCGTTCCCTCCGTCTTCTCAAGGAGCCTTAAAATGGTACGTCCGGTGGTGGATTTCCCACAGCCAGACTCTCCCACCAGCCCCATGGTGCTGCCCTTGCGAATCTCAAAGCTCACGTCGTCCACTGCCTTGACCGTGGCCTTTTTACTGCCGATTCCTCCCTTAATTGGGAAGTATTTCTTTAAGTTTCTGACTTCCAGTATATTTTCATCCTTGTGCTCAAGAGGCTTTTGTATATTTTCTGTTTCTTTTGACATTCTACTTTTCCTCCTTCACAGCATCTTCTGTATAACGGTAACAGCTCACAAAATGTGTATTGGAAAGCCTGATTTCCTGGGGATATGCACCGTTGCAGGCTTCCACGCACCGGTCACACCGATCCTTAAAATAGCAATAGTTGGGCATATCTACGGGATTGGGAACCTTTCCGGGTATGCTGTAGAGCCTATCCACCTTCTTGCCCACCACAGGCTTTGAATTCATCAGCCCTATGGTATAGGGATGGCAGGGATGCTTAAATATTTCCTGTGCGGTTCCTTTTTCCACCACACGTCCCGCATACATAACCACCACATAATCGGCCATCTCGGCAATCACTCCCAAATCATGGGTAATCAGCATGATGGAGCTGTTAATCTTATCCTTTAAATTACGCAGCAAATCCAGAATCTGCGCCTGAATGGTCACGTCCAGAGCCGTGGTGGGCTCGTCTGCCACAATCAGCTGGGGATTGCAGGCAAGTCCCATGGCAATCATCACACGCTGGCGCATACCACCGGACAGCTCGTGGGGATACATGCGGTAAACGCCTGTGCTGTTGGCAATTCCCACCATCTCAAGGAGCTCGATGGTCCTCTCCTTCACCTGCTCCTTGCTCATCTGTTCATTGTGCAGGGAGATGACCTCATCCACCTGCATGCCAATCCGGAATACCGGATTCAAGGCTGTCATGGGCTCCTGAAAAATCATAGCCATCTGATTGCCCCGAAGCTTCTGCATCTCTTTGATTGGCGTCTTGACAATATTATATGCCTCGGTGCCGATATTGAAACGAATCTCTCCCTCCACGGTCTGACCGGTGGGGCGCTGTACAAGCTGCATCATGGACAGGCTGGTAACGGATTTCCCGCATCCGGACTCTCCCACGATTCCCACGGTCTTTCCCCGGGGCACCTCAAAGCTTACGCCGTCCACCGCCTTCACCACGCCGATATCCGTATAGAAGTAGGTGTGGACATTGTCAAACTCCACCACATTGTCAGGATTCTTCATCTGCGTGACATATTCCTCTCTGGGAATATTTTTGCGATTTCTCATTTTCTCGATTTCGGAAGTAATTTTACGGTTTTCTTTGGAAATCCTTCTGGCTTCCTTGGCCGAAATGTAATTTACACTTTTTACTTTCTTCTTGTTTCCTAATAATCCCATACTGCCACCTACCTCTTCATCTTCGGGTCAAATGCGTCGCGTAGTCCGTCACCGATAAAGTTAAATCCAAGTACGGTCAACAGAATCAACATACCTGCCGGTATCCATGCAAACCAGAAGTTTGTCATAACATAAGAATCATTTACTGCGTTGATGATATTTCCCCAGGAAGCATAGGGGAATTTTACACCCAGTCCCAGGTAGGAAAGGGTCGCCTCTGTCAGTATGGTGCTGCCCAATCCCATGGTGGCAATTACAATCAGCTGGGGAATGACATTGGGAACCAGATGAACAAAAATCCGCCTCTTGGTGCTGATTCCCAGCGCCTCGGCCGCAGCCATAAATTCCTGCTCCCTGAGGGATAATATCTGTCCCCGCACCATACGTGCAACTCCGGCCCATCCCAGAAGCCCCAGCATAACGCACAATACAAAAATACGTAACTGGGGGTCTATCTTCCAGAAGTCCATGATAGAACCCAGAATGATATACAGCGGCATACTGGGGATGCAGTAGAAAACGTCCACAGTACGCATAATCAGTGAATCCACCCAGCCTCCAAAGTAGCCGGCGATACCGCCCAGAATCACGCCCAGAACAATTTCCAGAATTACAACCACAAATCCCACCAGCAGAGAAATTCTTCCGCCGAACATCAAACGTGTCAAAAGGTCCATCCCGTGTCCGTCTGTTCCCAAAAGATGGGCCTTGGAGGGCGCGGCATACTTATCATTGACCTGAATCTCCACGTTGGACCGAATGGTATACTGTTCATTGTTCCGCTTTACCACATATTCAGTCTCATTTCCCGCTTCATCTGTAAAGGTAAAGGTCTCCGCTCCGTCCTCTATGGCCTTAAGGGCAGCTTCCCGAAATTCCAGTGTCAGGAACACTCCCTCCATTACGGGAGATATGGTATAGTGGGAAACAATGGCATATATATTGCCGTCCCTGGATACAACAGAACCGTCCTTGCTTTCCTCCAGCTGGTAAGTAACTCCGTCTGCTTCCACGGTGGCCGCTCCCTCTGCCATGGCATTCAATACGGCACTCTTAAAGGCAAAAGTAAATTCTGTGTCCGCCTCTGCCGCCGCAAAGGCGTATTTTGACGCCACTGCAAGATTCTCCGCCACACGAATGGTTGCCACACGTCCCTGCTTTCCAATGGAATAGTGTACCCCATCCACGTCAAATCCAGTCTCCTGGGCTGCAACAGCCGCCTCATAGGCCGCCTTAATGCTGTCGTTTAAGACACCCTCCTCCAGCTCCTTGTAGGTATGTCTGGCACCCACGCTTGTCACCGTGGCAATATCTTCTCCCTGCACGATGTAATAAAGATTATCGTCAATTTTGTTCAGTCCATAAACCACCTCCCTGGACTCAAAGGAAGTCTCTTCCTTATTGATGGCAAGAATTACCTTTGCCTGGGCGGCAGCCGGAAAATCCTTTCCCTCCACCACACTGTACTGCCAGTCCGTGATTTTGGCCGCTCCGGCGTAATCCTTAATCTGAGTCTCCGTGGTACGAAACACCTCCCGTTCTCCGTAGGGTGTAATCATACCCCCCACAAAAGAAAACAGGAACATACACACGATAATTACAAGACCCACCATAGCCAGACGATTCCGAAAGAAACGCTTGGCAACCATCATTCCAGGAGACAGCACCTTCACTCTTTGTTCATCGTCCAAAGAAGTAGATGTGCTCACAATTTTGCTGTCTAAATTCTTTTCTTCACTCATGCTCCTTCTCCTTCCTAATGAACTCTGACACGCGGGTCAACCACAGCATACAAAACATCTGCAATCAGGTTGCCCAGCAAGGATAGTATTGCCAAAAATGTCATATAAAACATGGACATGGGAATATCTCCCCGGGTCATACTCACATAAGAGGTATAACCGATTCCCGGAATCTGGAAAAGCTGCTCTGTGATTAACGCCCCTGCAAACAAGCTGGGAAGGCTGCCTCCCAGAATCGTCACTATGGGAATCAGAGTATTGCGAAAAGCATGGAAGTTGATGACCCGCTTCTCGGACAGGCCCTTGGCTCTGGCTGTCCGAATATAGTCGGAATTCAGTACCTCCAGCATATTGGTTCTGGTATAGCGCATCAGACTTCCCACACTTACAATGGTCAAGGTGGCCACCGGAAGAATCATATGATGGGCATAATCCAGAAGCTTCCCAAAGGGACTTAGCTGCTCATGCATACGCCCCACAATGCCGTACAAATCCACCCATCCCAGCTTTACGGCAAAAATCATCTTCAAAACAGTGGCAAAGAAAAAGCTGGGCAGCGAAATACCAATCAATGCAAACACCGTCACCGCATAGTCCGTCCTGGAATATTGTCTCCTGGCAGCCAAAATTCCAAGGGGAATGGCAATAAAAATCTCTAAGATAAAGGCTGCCGCTCCCAGTGCAAAGGAGTACCAGATTACCTCTGAAAATTTATCAGTAACCGTCTTGTTCCACTGCCAGGAATCCCCAAAATCTCCCTGTAACACATTACCTGCCCAAATCACATACCCCTGAGGAATATTCACATCCAGGCCGTAGGCCTCGTTCATCTGGGCCAAGAGTTCCTCGTAAGGCTTGGCTCCCGGCTTCTGGGACAGCTCCCTTGCCTTCGATTCCGCATAAGAAGCCGGCAGGCATCTTATAATGGAATAAATAATCAATGTCACGAAGAACAGGATGATAACGCTTATTCCCAAACGCTTTGCTACGAACTTTAACATCAGTCCACTCTCCTATCTTTGTCTTGGTTTTATCCGAAATACTCACTCTTGGCAAGTATATTATTTTCAAATTCAAGTAAACAATACAAGTGTCACTCCACCCGGAGAAACCTTCTCTGTCTTAAAACAATAGAATCCTCGCAAAACGTGGATTCTATTGTCATGAATCAAAGACCCCGCAGCAGGCTGCGGGGTCTTTAACCCTCACAAATTAAGAATTCTCATGTGTAATGCCCAGCATTATGCCGGAACATATTATTTCATTTCAATATTCTGAATCTCAGCCATCCATCCGTAGAAGGGTGTAATATCCGGTGTCACAGTATCAGCATTGATACGCTCCGGGCTGTAAATTACACAATTCTGTCTCTGATAGGTGGGAAGCTCCACTGCCCAATCCAGAAGAATATCAAGGCAAAGCTTGTACTCAGCCTTACGGAAGGCCTGGTCTTCACTGGTGCGGGCTTCCATAATCAGGCTGTCAAGCTCCTCGTCTGCAACATGGTAATGGTTGGAGTTGGTACCTCCCTTGCCCACAACGTTGGTGCTGTGGTATACCTGATACATATCCGGGTCAACAGTTGCCTGCCATGCGGCCGTCCAGAATTCCTGCTCACCGGCATCCATCTTATCCCACAGAACGTTGGAATCAGATGGGTTATTCACTTCCAGAGTGATACCGATTGCTTCAAATGCTGCCTTTGCATCTGTAAGGATACCAAAGGCCGGATGGTCAGAGCCGCCCTCTGCCGGAATAATTACCTCAAACTGCGTCTTTCCACCTTCGGGAGCAGCTGTAACCTTGCCGTCCGCTACGGTGTAGCCTGCCGCTTCCAGGAAGCCAAGGGCTGCCTGTGATGCTGCAGCATACTTCTCCTCTGCGCTCATTCCGTCCGTGTAGATGGGATTGCCGTCCACATCTGTGGAGTATGCCAGCTGATAATCCGCATCGGATTTCTGGGGCGCTGCCCAGGAGGTATTGGAAATGGGGTAGTTGATGATGCTTGCCGCGTCTCCATAGTAGGAGTCAATATTTACATCTCTGTACACAGAGAAAATAGTCATCAGCGCTTTTCTTAAGTTCTTGGAAGCATCGCTTGCAGGCTCTCCGGCCACATTCACGGTGTCTGCATTGGCTCCCAGGTAGCCGTATCCAAGGTTGTCAACTCTGTTGGTGAAAATCTTATCGCCGTCCAACTCGCCGCCGTTGATGCCGGCAATCTGCTCAAAGGTGTCCTTGCTTCCGGAGGGGTCGGTCAAATCGATGGTCCCCTGCTCTACGCCGGCAACCTTCTCGGTCTCACTGGTCTCCTTAAACTGAATGTTCTGAATCTTGGGTGCACCCTGGTAATAATTGGGGTTTGCCGTATAGTAAATGGTCTTGTTCTCATACTTGTCAAACACATAGGGGCCTGCTCCCATGGGCTGCTCTGTTTTGGACCGCACGATGGACAAATCTCCACGGGGGAATCCGAAGGAATTGTTCTCGTAATCGTACAGACTCTCGTCTCCATAGTAGTGAAGAGGAGCAATATCAAGTCCAAGCTGATAAACAGCAGCTGCATCAAAGCCGTCTGTCACCACCTGAAGGGTGTAATCGTCCACACGGATAATACCGGCAATGTTGGGGACCTCTTCACCCTGGCCGCCTGCCATAAGATCAGCAATCACAGCTGCCTCTGCAAACGACTGCACATCTGCATCAAAATAGGTCTCGTCGCCTGCATAATTGCCGGCAAGGGCCTTGTAATTGGAGCCATACTGTGCAATGATGTCTGCAACTACCGTGGCGTCATCCTTGCCATCCACACTGTAGCCTTCCTCCAGGCCATAGAGCGCTGCATAGCACTGAGCCGCTGTCATATCTGCCTCCAGGCCGTATGCAGTGGGATCCGGAACTACATCAGATACCACCCAGTCGAACTCTGCGGTCAGAATGGGGCTTACAATGTTCTCTGTAATCTGAGTTGCCAGTTCCTCCGGCATCTCCTCAAGCTTGGCTGCAATCATCTCCGCGGTTACGGAATCCGCTGCAGTGGAGTTGGCACGGTATGCCTTCAGTCCCTTAATCGGCGCGGCATAGAGGGTGGAGCTTCCGTCATAATCCGTGTCAGCAAGCACATACATGCTGAAGATTACGTCGTCAATGGTAACCGGCTCTCCGTCGCTGAAGGTCATGTCCTCACGCAGCTTAACGGTGTAGGTGGTATCTCCGGTGGCCTCATCGATGGATACATCCAGATTGGAAGGGCTGTAATATGTATATTCAGTCCCGTTATACTCTGCTGTCTGTCCCTCGATACCGGTGTAGATAATACCTCCGGCTCTGTCAATACCAATCAGAGCAGCCTGGGTCATGTTCTTGGCATCCGTGTCATAAGCAGTAGTTGCAAAGAAGGGGCTGAATTTGGCACTGAACTGTGCATATCCTACTACCAGCGGAGTGTCGCTCCCCCCCCCCGTATTGTCTGCATCGCCGGGCTCCTCGTTTTCGGTCTTCTGACCGCCCTGCTCATCCTTTGTGTCACCGTCGGCCTTCTTACCACAACCGGCAAGCAATGTTACTGCCATTGTGCTGGCCAACAGAAGAGAAAGTAATTTTCTTTTCATAATGTCCTCCTTATCATTTTGCTTTATATAAACGTTATTCCGCTTATACCGTTATTAAGTTTCTTCCTGACGCACCTGTTTTATCAGATGGCGGTGCCAGACAAGAGCCGTATAATTCATCACGCCCATAATCACAAGGGCCGTCAGAAGAAGGTATTCTGAATACTCCTCCCACGCCTTGGCGTTTCGTACAATGAGAAGCACGTCTCCTAAGAGAGCAAACAGATTCAGAAAAAGTCCTGCTGCCGCGCACTTGGTCATCCTCAGGAAAGAGCTATCATATTGATACCGTTCCATCCGGCTCTCACAGTGCATAAAATTCCAAATCCCCATCATATAATACAAAATGGGAAAAAGCATGCACAGCATCGGTACAATCACATACATGGTATAGGTCCCGGGGCTGTTAAGAAATCCCACCCCCACCAGCAGAAGTATCTCTGCCATCGCTGCCATAAACTGGACCCCGCCCATTTTCAGACGCGTTCTTTTGTCAAGACCGTGTACATAATAAGCACCGACATAATGGAAATGCTTAGCATAAGACCCGAATTTATAATCTTTTACATAACGTTTCTTCATCCTCGCGCCCCATCCTAAGCAATCACCGTACTATCATAGCACATTCCAACAGCTTTGGCAAATCGTTGCATTAACGTATTACCACAGCAATGTTTTATTGCAATAAAGGCTTATAGCTTCTGTTCAAAGTGCTCCACAATCTCCCTGATACAGCCGTCCTCAAAGGGGCTTCTTAAGCCCACCTCTTGAAGCATGGGAACGTAGAATTTTCTGGCTGACAGCCGACACAATTTCAGATAGCTCTCCCAGGCCTTCCCGTAATCCTCATCCATCTTCATCTTAAACTGCATGGCACAGATGGTGGCCAGACAGTAATCAATATAATAGAAGGGACTCTGGAAAATATGAGCCTGGCGCTGCCACCATCCACCTTCGCCAAAGAAGGGGTCTCCCTCATAATCCAGGTGAGGACGGTACTCTGCTTCCAGCTTTTTCCAGACCTCCTTGCGCTCTTTCGGTGTCAGCTCCGGATTCTCGTACATAATGTGCTGGAATTCGTCCACCATACAGCCGTAAGGCACGAAGGCGGAGGAATCCTCCAGATGCATCTTTAAGTAATCCTCCTTGCGGTCTCCGAAGAAATCACCCATCCAGCCATAGGTAAAGTATTCCATGGACATGGAGTGAATCTCCGCAGTCCCCATGGTGATATCCGCAAATTCCTGTATCTCTTCCTCCCGCATCACATAGCCCTGGAAAGCGTGGCCACACTCGTGGGTAATCACGTCCACATCGGAGCTGGTGCCGTTGAAATTGGCAAAAATAAAGGGTGACTTAAACAACGGCAGATAGGTCATATAGCCGCCCTGGCGTTTGGTCTTTCTGCCCAGCACGTCAAAGAGCCCGTTCTCCTGCATAAAATCGAAGAATTCTTTGGTCTCCGGGGACAGCTCTGCATACATCTTCTGTCCTGCTGCCAGAATTTCCTCCGGATTTCCGATGGGCGCCGGATTTCCCTCCTTGAAGAACACGTCGTTGTCCACATAGGACAGCTTCTCCACGCCGATACGCTCCTGACGCTGAGAATGGATTCTGCTGGCAAAGGGCACGAAATATTCCTTCACCTGGCGGCGGAAGTTCTCCACTTCCTCCTTGCCGTAGCTGTTTCTGTTCATCCGGTAGTAGCCAAGCTCCACAAAATTCTCATAGCCCAGCATCCGTGCCTGTTCGGTCCGATTCTTCACAAGCTTGTCATAAATCTCATCAATCTCTCCGGTGACGCTTAAGAAGTAATCGCTTAGGGCCTTCCACGCCCGGCGTCTGGTGTCACGGTCCCTGGCGGTTGCAAACTTCCTGAGCAGGGAAAGGTTATACACTTCTCCCTCAAAAGGAATCTCCGCAGTGGCGATGAGCTTGCCATATCTTGTAACCAGGGCGTTCTCCTCCTGCATCAGGGGAATCAGCTTCTCATCAAAGGCTTTGAAGGAAAGCTCCATACTCTTGAAGGTGACAGGCCCAATCTTCTCCTCCATATAGGCACGATGGGGGGACTCAAACAATACCTTCTGGTAAGCCACCTTGTATTTATCCAAAATGGGGCTTATCTCGTCATAGTATTCCTGCTCTTTCTCATAAAATTCATCGGTGGTATCGATGTCATGGCGAATCATGGCAAGGGTGCCGTAAGTGCCAATCTCGTCCATCAGCTTATAGTATTCCTGATGAAGGGCAAACTGCTCTTCACCGCTTCCCGCCTGTTTCTGGCGCTCAATGATGTCCGTGAAGCGTTTCTCTGCTTCTTCCAGATTCACTCTCTGGTAAGGCATCTCTGAAAATTTCATAATTGTACTCCTTGTAGTCTATGATTCTTAAGTATACCATCATGTTATGATTTGTACAATCATTTTCTGCTATTTTATGGAAATTCTGCAATTTTCTATCTGCAATCCTGCATTTTTATCTTTCCATGTCTGTCAAAAGGCTTCCGTTCCGAGAAAAGCAGGCTCCTCCGGTGCGATTTCTTCCAGAAACTTACCAATCTCCACCCAGGCGTCTCGGGATTCGGGAATAAGCTTTAAGGCCATCTGAAAAATGTGAAACATGCCCTCGTAGACTGTGAGCTTCACCGGCACTCCGGCTTCCCTGGCCTTTTCCGCCACCAGAACGGAGTCGCTCAAAAGCATCTCAATGGAGCCAACTTGAATTAACAGGGGAGGGAATCCTTCATAATCTCCAAACAGCGGAGATATGTAGGGATTCCTCGGGTCGTTGTCCTTCACATAGTCTTTGTTGTAAATAAGACTGTCTCTGGTATTTCCAAAAAGAGGATCCAGCTCATAATTGTCCTCATAGGAAGGACCGCTGGCCGTTAAATCCGTCCAGGGAGACATGGCGATGATTCCGGCAGGCAGAGAACGCCCCTGATTCTTTAAATACATGCAAAGGGCCAGGGCCAGTCCACCTCCGGCGGAGTCTCCCGCCAGAAGAATCTGCTCCTCCCTCCATCCCCTGG
>CAPNGW010000056.1 GCA_948665105.1 uncultured Lachnospiraceae bacterium | reverse complement strand
CCAGGCAGAGCACGACGAGCTGGCCAGCGCCATTTTAATCACCACAAGCAAGGAGCTGGCAGAGAAGGTCTTAGGTGAAGTGGACAGATTCACAAAAGAGCTGTCCCGGCGGGAAATTATCGAAAAATCCTTAAGCAATTACGGCTATATCCTTGTGGCAGAGAATATGGAGACGGCCATTGAAGCTGCCAATGACATAGCTTCCGAGCATCTGGAGATTCTCACCAAAAATCCCTTCGAGGTGATGATGAAAATCAAAAATGCCGGCGCTGTTTTTCTGGGGGAATACGCCAGCGAGCCTCTGGGAGATTATTTTGCAGGGCCCAACCACGTGCTTCCCACCAACGGAACCGCAAAATTTTTCTCCCCCCTGGGGGTTGACGATTTTATTAAAAAGTCCAGCATTATCTCATATTCCAGGGAAGCGCTGGAACCTATCTACAAGGATATCGTACAGTTTGCAGAGTGTGAAAAGCTCACGGCCCACGCAAATTCCATCCGTGTGAGATTTGAGGAATGAGCCGCTATGGGCAGTCAGGATTTCAGCAAAAATAAGGGCAGAAGGAGAGGGAATATGGCAGAACGAAAAGCACATGT
Organism: uncultured Lachnospiraceae bacterium; assembly: GCA_948665105.1. GTDB lineage: Bacteria > Bacillota > Clostridia > Lachnospirales > Lachnospiraceae > 14-2. Next base: position 10,097 of record CAPNGW010000056.1, on the reverse strand, counting down.
AAACAGGAAGACAAAGGAAACCGACATTAAGCTGACCTTAGGCCTTGACGGAACCGGCCAGGCCAGCCTGGATACGGGGATTGGTTTTTTTGACCACATGCTGGAGGGATTTGCCCGCCACGGACTATTTGACCTTCAGGTGCATATCACCGGAGATTTGATTGTGGATGGACATCACACCGTGGAGGACTGTGGCATTGCCCTGGGCAATGCCATCCGCCGGGCCGTGGGAGACAAAAGAGGCATGAAGCGGTACGGAAGCTGCATTCTGCCCATGGATGAGACCTTGGTGCTTTGCGCCATTGACTTGTCCGGACGGCCGTATTTTGCATTTGACGGACAGTTTCCCTCAGAGCGTGTGGGGTATCTGGACACGGAGCTGGTGCGGGAATTTTTCTACGCCATTTCCTACAGCGCCTGCACATGAAGCTTCTTTCCGGTGCCAACAGCCATCATATGATTGAGGGGCTGTTCAAGGCCTTTGGCCGGGCGCTGGATGAGGCCACGCAGCTTGACGGACGTATTGTGGATGTGCTGTCAACGAAAGGAAGTTTATAGGTGATAAGTGATGAGTATGGAACATAAGAATCTGATTGCGGCTATTTATCTGAAAAACGGAGTTGCCGTGGAGGGCTTTGAAGGGAAGGCCTGCGTAGTGAATGTGGATGATTTGGTGAGAAGCTACAACGACAGTGGCATCGATAAGCTTCTGATTTTTGATTTGTCTGAGAGTGACGCGGAGCATGAGCAGAATCTGCGCACCATCAAGGACCTGAACCGGAGCATTGAAATCCCTGTCTGTGCCGGAGGCAATATCAATCGGATGGAGGATATCAAGAAGCTTCTGTACGCCGGGTGTAAGCAGGTGATGCTAAACAGTGCAAAGGCTGATACCCCCCATCTGGCAGAGGAGAGCTGCCGGCGCTTTGGCCGGGATAAGCTGGCTCTGACCCTGACCAATGTGGATATTCTTTTCAAGCACAGGGAGAGCATAGAAGAAAATATCTCGGAAATCATTGTACTAAATGAGGATATTGTAGGTACGGTGGGAAATGTGACGGACCTGCCCCGCACGCTGATGCAGAACACCTTCAACCTGAATCGGTGGGTGACGTTATTGCACAGCGAAACGGTACACGGTATATTCGGGGAATATTTAAACGACACAGAGACGGACATCATGGCTTTGAAGCATCAGCTGGCTGCACATGGCATAGAAACGAAAAAGCTGCAGACAACCATGGACTTTGACAGCTTCAAGCTAAACGATGACGGCTTGATTCCTGTTATTGTCCAGGATTACCAGACCTTGGATGTGCTGATGCTGGCCTACATGGACCGGGAGGCCTTCCAGCAGACCTTGTCCTCCGGAAAAATGACATATTACAGCAGAAGCCGTAAGGAGCAGTGGGTGAAGGGAGAGACCTCCGGCCACTACCAGTACGTGAAGGCCCTGACCCTTGACTGTGACAGGGATACCATTCTCGCAAAAGTGTCCCAGGTAGGTGTGGCCTGCCACACAGGGGCATCCAGCTGCTTTTTCAATGAATTGGTGAAGAAGGAGTACATAGAGAAGAATCCTTTAAAGGTCTTTGAAAGTGTCTACGGTGTGATTTCCGACCGGAAGCTTAGACCCAAGGAAGGCTCCTATACCAATTATCTCTTTGACAAGGGCATTGACAAGATTCTCAAGAAGGTAGGAGAGGAAGCCACGGAGATTGTCATTGCGGCCAAGAACCCGGATGCAGAGGAAATAAAGTACGAGATTTCAGACTTTTTGTACCATATCATGGTACTGATGGTGGAAAAGGGTGTGACATGGGAGGATATCGCCCAGGAGCTGGCGCAGCGGTAGAAAATCTTTCAAAGATTTTATGTATTGCAGGTCGTCCGCCAGCATAATCTCTATATTCAGACATACATATTTAGTAAAGAAGATGCAGAAAGTTTACATAATTTAATTATGTAAACTTTCTTCGGGTATATAAGACAACTACTGAATTTATATGTGGTATCACCCAGAATGGAGCCGTTATGACAGCAGACACCATAGAGGAACGCAAGCGCAAAATCAGCCAGATTAAGGCCTCTTTTCCGGAAGCGGAACATTCGGCAAGGTACAGGGACTTTTCTGCTTCTGAGCCGGAGGAAGAGGTGGCAGGAGGGTATTTCAAGTGGAAGTTTCTGATTGCCATTGCCCTTTTTGCCGCCTTCGTTTTTCTGGACCAGAATGAGATAAAGGTGGCTGATTTTTCCACGGAGGAAGTTTACGCACGCATCCAGGAAACAGTTTCTGCAGAAAAAGCGATACAAACTCTTGAGAATATGGTAAAATAACGAGGAAAACACAGTTCATGCTTGCATGGAACTGTGTTTGAGGAGAAAACCAGCAAGAAAGGAACGATATGATTAAACCAGCGTTAAGTGATGAAATATTATTAAAAATAGACAAGCCGGCCCGTTATCTGGGTAACGAAGTGAATATGATACGGAAGAATCCCGGTGACGTGGATGTCCGCTTTGCCATGTGCTTCCCGGATGTCTATGAGATTGGCATGTCCCATTTGGGCATACAGATTTTATACGATATGTTAAACCGCAGAGAGGATACGTACTGTGAGCGTGTGTATTCCCCCTGGCCGGATTTACACAAAATAATGAAGGAACAACAGATTCCCCTGTTTACCTTAGAGACCCAGTCTCCGGTGAGGGACATGGATTTTCTGGGGATTACCCTGCAATATGAAATGAGCTACACCAATATATTGCAGATTCTGGATTTAAGCGGGATTCCCTTCCATGCGGCGAAGCGCTCAGAGGCGGATCCCATCGTAATCGGCGGCGGACCCTGCGCCTATAATCCGGAGCCCTTGGCAGACTATTTTGACCTGTTCTATATCGGCGAGGGTGAGACGCGGTATGAGGACCTTTTGAATCTCTATAAGGAATATAAGCATCAGGGAAAAAGCCGGGCAGAATTCTTGGAGTCTGCGGCCAAAATACCTGGTATGTACGTTCCCTCACTCTATGAGGTGACCTATGGGGAGGATGGAACCATCGCCTCATTTTCCCCGGTAAAGGAAGGGATTCCGGCCCTAGTGAAAAAGGAAATCGCCATGGACTTGACGGATACTCCTTATCCCACCAAGCCGTTGGTTCCCTACATTAAGGCTACCCAGGACCGTGTGGTGCTGGAAATTATGCGTGGCTGTATCCGGGGCTGCCGGTTCTGCCAGGCGGGGATGATTTATCGCCCCACCAGGGAGCGCAATTTGGAGCAGTTAAAACAGTGGGCCTATGAAATGCTGAAAAATACAGGCCATGAGGAAATCTCCTTAAGCTCCTTAAGCTCCAGCGATTACACGCAATTAAAGGAGCTTGTGACCTTCTTAATCGAAGAGTTTAAGGGGAAGGGAATCAACATTTCCCTGCCCTCCCTTCGGATTGACGCCTTCTCCCTGGATGTGATGAGCAAGGTCCAGGACGTGAGAAAGAGCAGCCTCACCTTCGCGCCGGAGGCGGGCTCCCAACGTCTTCGGGATGTCATCAATAAGGGGCTGACGGAGGAAGTGATTTTAGAAGGAGCCGGACAAGCTTTTGAGGGGGGCTGGCAGAAGGTGAAGCTTTACTTTATGCTGGGGCTGCCCACGGAAACGGAGGAGGACATGAAGGAAATCCCCCGCCTGGCGGAGAAAATCGCAGAGCGGTACTACGAGATTCCAAAGGATGAGAGAAACGGGAAGTGCCAGATTACCATAAGCGCATCCTTCTTTGTGCCCAAGCCCTTTACCCCCTTCCAATGGGCGCCCATGTGCAGCCGGGATGAGTTCTTAGGCCGGGCCAGAGTGGTGAACGAAGAGGTAAAACAGCAGTTAAACAAAAAGAGCTTAAAATACAACTGGCATGAGGCGGATGTCACTGTGCTTGAAGGCGTTTTCGCCAGAGGTGACCGCCGTGTGGGCCGTGTATTGGAACAGGCATATAAAAACGGCTGTATCTTTGACGCCTGGACAGAGTTTTTTGACAACGAAAAGTGGATTTCGGCCTTTGAGGAAACCGGCATTTCCATGGATTTCTACAATACCAGAGAGCGCAGTGTTGATGAGCTTCTTCCCTGGGACTTTATCGACTGTGGCGTGTCCAAGGAATTTCTGAAGCGGGAGTGGGAAAAGGCCCAAAAGGGGATGGTAACCCAAAACTGCCGGATGCAGTGCAGTGGCTGCGGAGCCATGCAGTTTGAAGGAGGTGTGTGCTTTGAAAATCAGAATTAAGTTTACAAAATACGGGATGATGCGGTTTATCGGCCATCTTGACATGATGCGTTATTTTCAGAAGGCCATGCGCCGGGCAGAGATAGATATTGCCTATTCGGAAGGCTTTAGTCCCCATCAGATTATGTCCTTTGCCGCACCTCTGGGGGTGGGAATTACCAGCGAGGGGGAGTATCTTGATATTGAGGTGCATTCCAGTAAAAGCTCCAAAGAAGCCTTAAAGGCATTGAATGAAGTTATGGTGGAAGGTGTTGAGGTACTGGAGTATCGGGAATTGCCAGAGGGAACGAAGAACGCCATGTCCTCGGTGGCGGCGGCGGATTATCTGGTGACTTATAAAAATACGGGTGCGGACGCGTGTAAACCAGTGTTTACGGAGCTATCTAAAGCCCTTCAGAAGTTTTATCAGGAACAAAGTGAAGTCCTGATTACGAAGCAGACGAAAAAAGGCGAAAAGGTCATGGACTTAAAGCCCTTAATCTATGAACTTGAAGCAGTTGACGTGAAGGGGGAGACAGGCTTTTTTATGAAGGTATGCACCGGAAGCACAGACAACGTGAAACCGGAGCTGGTGCTTTTGGCATTTTCCGATTACTGTAAGGCTACAGGGGCCTGTGAATTCCATTTTGAGCCTTTAAAAATGCAGATTCACCGGATAGAAGTGTATGTGTTAGATGGCGCTGAGTTTATACCCTTGGGAGAGCTGGGGCAGGATATTGAATAAGGGTTTTTGAAAAAGAAATATTAAAGTTTTTACAAATAGGGAAGTTGAAGGGAAGTATAAATTCAAGTTTTATCAACGGGGTAGGCCTATATTATGAAAAGAAAAGACGTAATATCAAACAATGAAATATCGGAATTGTGTGTATTTCTACTGGATGGATATGAACAGAAGGTGCTTATAGAAGGGAGAAAAAAAGATTTTCCGGTAATAATCACCCTGCATGGAGGACCGGGAACACCGATTCCACTCTCTGTCGGATGTAGAGGATTGTTTCCTGAACTTACTGATAATTTTATAATGGTTTATTGGGATCAGATTGGCTGCGGAGCTAATAATTATGTGATTGATGATACGTTCTCCATAGATTCCTTTGTGCAGATGACGGAAGATTTGGCAGGACACATTAAAAAGAAATTTCCGAATAATAAAGTGCTAATATTCTCAACATCCTGGGGGTCTATTCTGAGTGCTAAGCTCTTAGAAAGAAATTCCCATGCTGTCGATGCCGTTATAGCTTGTGGACAGATAGTAAAAAATGTGTTCATTTGCGATGAGGTGAAGAATGCATTACGTCAAAGTGGTATCCCCAAAAAGAAATTGGAAAAGATTAACGATGTAACAGTAGAGAATTTTACAAGTAAGGATTTACAGTTAATATCAAATTCACTTCGAAGGTATACAGATGCCTATCAAAATAAGTTAGATGCGAAAGCACCTATGGGCCCAATAATTAAAGGATTAATCACAAGCCCGGATTATAATATGAAGGACTTTAAGGCGATTGTTGTTAACGGTTACAAGAAAAATAAATCGTTATGGAAAGAGATTCTAAGAGTAAATCTTACTGAGCAATTAAAAAAAGTTGAAATCCCGTACATTATTTTACAAGGAGATACAGATATAATAGCATCAACACAAACAATTAAAGAATTGGTTTCTGCTAGCAATAATACAAATTTAAGGTATAAAGTTGTTGCAAATACAGGCCATATTCCAGGTGTCAATTTAATGAATATGCTATTATCTGTTTTGCAGGAGACTATTCAGATATTGTAGCGTGATAAGGTGGATATCTGAAGATGGTACTGATTCTGTTTATATATAAAACATATTCACCACGTAGTAGTAACTTCCGGTTTATTGAACGGGATCAATGAAAAACAGTAGATGGGAACCCATGGAAAATCAATTAATCATTACGAACTTAACACGAAACGAGACAGAATACACGGTCTGCGGCCTCTATGAAGATAAACGGCTTGTGGAGGCTTCCGCCCAGCCCAAAGACAGTGAAAGCCTTCTGAGCAACATTTACGTAGGCCGGGTGAAGGACGTGGTAAAGAACTTAAACGCCGCCTTTATTGAGATTGCTCCGGGAATGGCCTGCTACTTTTCCCTGGAGGATTTGAAGAACCCCGTCTACGTGAAGAAGATAAACAGCCCCAATCTGGTGAAGGGGGATGAGCTTTACGTTCAGGTGGAGAAGGAGGGCATGAAGACCAAGCCTCCCCGGGTGACCACGAATCTGAATTTTACAGGAAAATATCTGGTGCTCACCACCGGGAACCGGACACTGGGCGTTTCCAGGAAAATTGATAAAGAGACTAAAAGCAGATTAAAAACACTGGTGGAGCCCCACATACCCCCGGAATTTGGCCTTGTGCTTCGCACCAACAGCCAGGATGCCAGGGAGGAGCAAATCCTTTCAGAGCTTAAAGAGCTGACATCTCAAGCCGGGAGCCTCCTTGCCAAAGCCCCTTATCAGACCTGCTTCTCCTGCGTACGGCGTCAGCCGCCGGAATTTCTTGCAGTTCTCAAAAATGTATATACAGAGCAGCTTTCGGAGATTGTGACAGATGATGGGGATCTGTTTACAGCTATTCAAGAATATTTGAAGGCGTTCCAGCCCGAGGATTTGCCAAAGCTGCGCTTGTATCAGGATGAGCTTTTGCCCTTGTCAAAATGCTATAGCCTTGAAGTGAAGCTTAATGATGCCTTAAGGGAGCGTGTGTGGCTAAAATCCGGAGGATACCTGCTCATCCAGCCCACGGAAGCCCTGACGGTCATTGACGTTAATTCTGGCAAGAGTATGGTTAAGGTTCCCAAAATGAAGGCGGACGGCCCCAATACCAACGGGAAAGCCAATGTAAAATATCAGGTTCAGGAGCATTACCTTAAGATTAATCTGGAGGCCGCCAAAGAAATTGCAGTACAGCTCCGGCTTCGGAATATTTCCGGGATTATTGTGGTGGATTTTATCGACATGGTATCAGAGGAAGCCAGGGAGCAGCTGATGGAAGCCCTGCGCGCATTCACCAAAAAAGACCCGGTGCCCGTTTCGGTGGTGGACATGACGAAGCTAAATCTCGTGGAATTAACCCGGAAGAAGGTAAGGAAAAGCTTGCGGGAGCAGCTTGTATAAGGGTTGGACAAATCGGAATTTATGGAGGAAAGCAGAATGAGGAAATTTGCAGTTTTACTATATCCAGACTTTTCTTTACAGGAGATAACCTGTCTAACATCAGCACTAACGGTCTGGTTTGGCGAGAAGATTGATTACATCGCAAGCGAGAATAAGGAATATTGCAGCGAAGATGGTTTGCGGATTATTCCTACCAAAACAATGGCAGATGCAAAGATTGCGGACTATGATTGCGTGATTTTACCAGGAACAATCAATCCGTTGCCAGCGTTGTTTGATGACAGGCTGATTGAATTTATTAAGGGAGGAAAGGGTTCAGGCATCGTTTTCGCAGCAATTTCATCCTCACCAATTTTATTATCTAAAGCAGGAATTCTAACGGGTAAGAAGTTTACTTCTGGTTTTTTCATGCAGATGGCAGACACTTTTGACTTTGTGGAAAAGGACAATTTCACACACAAAGGAATCGTGGAAGATGGAAACGTCATAACAGGGATTGGTATGTTTTTCAGAGAATTTGCGGAAGCTGTATTGAGAAGATTTGGATATGACATTGGAAGCAGCTTCATGCGTGATACCCCAGACGAATACACAGAGGAAGAATTGACATTCTATTGGTCTGATAATGACTACCAAGAATTTTTGGAGGAATTAAAGGCATATATAAAGAGCCCAAAAGCCAATTAAAAACACTGATGGAGCCCCACATGTCCCCGGAATTATCAGGATGATAAGTACTTATAGTTTACATAAATTATTTATGTAAACTTATGGAGGAATTTATGAAATCAAACGTAAAAAAGAAGCCCGAAGCCACCAACTGCGAGAGCTGTACCAACTACATTTATGACGAAGATTATGAATGCTACACCTGCATGGTGAACCTGGACGAGGATGAGTTCGGAAAGTTTATCACCGGCTCCTTTTCTTCCTGTCCCTATTACAGGCTGGATGATGAATACAAGGTTGTGCGCCACCAGATGTAAAAAACAGCATATTGACATCTACTTCGGGATTTGCTAAACTACATACAACTGAACAACGTGCGCTTATGTGTAGAGATACACCGATGTGAATACATCGAGGGAATCGGATGAGAGTTCCGAGCTATCCCAGTAACCGTGAAGCTGACGAAAGGATATAGAACCACTGTCTTAAGACGGGAAGGAATCTAAGTAGGAGGAAGCTAAGCCGGGAGACCTGTTTGTGCATGAGAATACTTCTGGGGGTGGGTAGATGATAGGCGCAGGCTCTGTTTCTGCGCTTGCGATAGTTCCTCCTGGGTTGGAGGGGCTATTTTTATTCCATTAAAAAACACGCTCCTTCTTGTTCAGTAAAACAAAATAGAAAAGGAGCAAAAAACATGAAAAACAACAAAATCCTGGCAGCTATTCTTGTTGCCGCAATGTCATTTAGTCTGCTTTCCGGTTGTGGAAAGGATGCTGGAAAATCGCCGGATACCGACACCCAGAACCAGACGGAGAATCAGACCCCAAAAGGCGAAAACGGTGATGCAAATGACAAATCAGAGGAGGATATCGCTGGCGGTGCGCCCATCACCATCACCGATATGACTGGCAGAGAGATTACCCTGGAAGAACCGGCTACTAAAATTGTTGCCCTGACACCGGCCGACTGCGAGATTCTCTATGCCATCGGGGCAGGGAATACATTGGTGGGACGCGGGGAATACTGTAATATCCCGGCGGAGGTGATGGACATTCCAGCCGTACAGTCTGGCGCCGAGACAAATATTGAACAGATTATTGCCCTGAAGCCCCAGGTGCTTCTTATGACTGCCATGGCGCAGACAGAAGAGCAGATTCAGCAGCTGGAGAATGCGGGCATCCATGTGGTGGTCAGCGATGCACAGGACATTGACGGAGTATACACCGCCATTGAAATGATTGGAACACTGCTGGGTAAAAATGAGGAGGCCGCCACTGTCATCAATGAGATGAAGGCCACCTTTGCTGAAGTGGCAGAGCAGGCAAAGGGGGATGGCACAGAGACCGTTTACTTTGAAGTATCTCCCTTGGAATATGGCCTGTGGACTGCCGGAGCAGACACCTTTATGGATGAAATCGCCACTATGCTGGGACTTAAGAATTGCTTTTCAGATGTTTCCGGCTGGGGTGAAATTTCCGAGGAGCAGGTGCTTTCGCGGAATCCCGATTATATTGTGACTATCCAGATGTACTTTGGGGAAGGCCCCACACCCACAGAGGAAATCCTGTCCCGTCCCGGGTGGGAGAATGTGACTGCCGTTGCCAACAATAAAATCCTTAACCTGCAGGATGATGAGCTGTCTCGTCCGGGTCCCCGTCTTTCAGAGGGTGCACGGCTGCTCCATGACTTTGTGTACAGCGAAGCAGAGAGCGGGGAGTAAAATATTTTCGGGGCCGCCCGCCACCCAATCTGCGGTTTGTGGCAGCCTCTTTGGAGGTATGTAATGAAAATTCGCACCGAGCATTTTCGTTTGTGGGAGTATCTTATATTTACAGCAGTGACGGTGATTGTTTTCTGCCTCTGTGTCTGCATAGGAAGCGTCAACCTTCCTATGTCAGACATTTTTGACGTTTTAAAGAGCGCTCTTATGGGACTGCCAAAGCCGGAGGTGGTGGCTTCTTCCATTCTCCTGCCGGTGCGGCTTCCCCGGGTACTGTGCGTGGCTTTGACC
>CAPNGW010000055.1 GCA_948665105.1 uncultured Lachnospiraceae bacterium | reverse complement strand
ACATATCCCTGGCAAAAGAGAAGGGATATAACTGCATAATTGTACTGTTCACCAGGTCGTCGATTTCCATCTTAAAGGAAATCTTCACAAAACGCCCCAGCAGGAACTCATCAATGTCGCCTACATCAACATTTTCCTTCAAATCAATGAGTTCTGCGGAAGGCGGGCTGATGTCAATCATTTTATTCAGCATGGAGCTTAAAGAAGTGGCCGCAGAGCCCATCATCTGATTCATAGCCTCGCTGATGGCGCTTAAGTGAAGCTCTCCCAGCTCCACCTCCGTGTTGCTGCCATCCCCGCCCATCATCAAATCGGTGATGACCTTCACGTCATGGTCCTTTAATACAAGAAGGTTGGTACCGTCCAATCCCACGGTATAAGCTATCTGGATGAAGACACAGGGACGTTCATACGCTTCCACAATATCTTCCCAGCTGGCTGTTGACACCACCGGGGTAGAAATATCTACCTTGCGGTTCACCAGGGATGACAATGTGGTGGCGGCAGTTCCCATACTAATATTGCCCACTTCCCCGATGGCGTCTTTCTCCATATCTGTCAATTCTTCCATGCCACTGTCCATGCCGCCTCCTGTCTCATTTAACAGGGCATTTACTTCCTCTTGTGACAACTCTCCGTTCATTGTCTCATTACTCCTCTCTGATCACCGAAGTAATTCTTACTGCATACGCATCCTTGGAGGCTCCCGGAAGAGCGGTAAACTTGCGGATATTCCCCACGTATACACTCAATTCTTCGTCTGTCTTTCTGTCTAAGCGAATGATATCACCTACCTGGAGATTGATGAAATCATTCACGGAAATGATACTGTTCCCCAGCACAGCCTTCACCGGCATAGGTGCCCTGGAAATCAGGGCTTCCAGAGCCTCCGTATACTGCTCCTCGTCCTTGCTCTGCATGTTGGAATACCAGTACTTGGTATTCAGCTTATCCATGACATCCTCAAGGGTCAGGTAAGGCAGGCAGACATTCATCAGCCCTTCCACATCACCCATGCGAATGTTAATGGTGAGAATGGCAATCATCTCACTGGGCGATATAATCTGCGCAAACTGAGAGTTTGTCTCAATTCGTTCCAGCCTCGGTGAAATATCCACCACGTTCTCCCATGGGTCCCTGAGCAGATTGGTACAGATATTCATAATCCGCTCCAGAATCAGCATCTCTATCTCAGAGAAATCTCTGGACTTATCCAGGGGCACTCCTGCGCCTCCCAGCATACGGTCTACAATGGCATAGCCCAGGTCCGAATCCAGCTCCATCAAAATGTTGCCATTCAGAGGCGCAAAATTGACAATTCCAAGTATCACCGGATTGGACAAAGAGTTGGAAAACTCCGAATAGGTAATGGCCTCCGAGTTCATAATCTCTACCTGAATATTTTTCCTAAGGTACACCGGCAAATTGGTGGACAACAGACGTCCATAATGCTCAAAAATGATTTCTATGGTCCGAAGGTGCTCCTTGGAAAATTTGGCCGGACGGGCAAAATCATAATTCTTTATGGGCTTTTCGCTGCTTTCTTTCATTCCGTCCGCATCCAGCTCGCCGCTGCTTAAGGCCTGTAATAAATTGTCTATCTCATTTTGGGATAAGACCTCTCCCATCTTCTACTCACCACCTGTCAAATTACGTATTGCCTGTGCTTATTGATAAGTAGCCGTATAGGAAACGCTGACAATAAACTCGGAATCAAACATCCCCTGTAAGGCAGACAGCAGTTCCCCCTGAATGGCGGTGCGGTCATCCCGCATTTCGTCCACAGTATGTCTGCCTACCACAGAATAAATCTGGTCGCGCATCATACCCTCTTTGTCTGATAGCTTCTCCGGGGCGCCGTATTTCTTGTAATCCGCATCCTTTTTGTTGATTCCCAGAGTCACCTGCATCAAAACAAAATGCTCCACACCGTCTTCTGCCGGCTTCAGATTGATGGTCATGTTCTCTCCGTTGTTGAGGCTGTAAGTCTCCACCTGCTCCAAGGGAACATTGACTGTGGCCTCGCTGCCGCCGCCTTCAAGGTCAAGGTCGATGGCTGCGCACACCTTACTGATTAATTCGTTGGCCTGCCTGGTCTGGGGTAATACGGAAATGGTGAGCACCGCAGTTAATATTAAATTTGCCAGCACCAGTGCCAGTATCACCACACTCATCAAATTCTTCTTCATCTGTCTGTCCTTTCTGACTCTTACATTTAATAAGAACTCAAAGAATTGTATATTTTTATTTCAACCCGCCGGTTCAGGGCTCGTCCCTCCGCAGTTGTGTTATCTGCCACCGGATTATACTCTCCACACCCGGTAGCCCGGACTCTGGAAGGACTCAATACCGTATTGTCCATGAAATAATCCTTGACAGCATGTGCACGGTAAGAGGACAACACGTCGTTGTTCTCGAACTTAATGCCCTCGGGCACCGGAACGTTGTCCGTATGGCCCTCAATGTCAATGAGATTGTCTCCGTAGGATGTCACTATCTGTCCCAGCTTGTCCACCAGTGGAAGGGCATCTTCCCGAATCTCTGCCTGCCCGGAGTCAAACAGCAGTGCGCCGTTTAAGGTCAATCGCACAAACTGCCCGTTGATATCCACCTGCACCTTGTCGGCAATGCCATACTGTGACAGCAGCTCCTCTATCCTCTCCCCCATCTCTTCGGACTCTGCCAGGGCTGCGGCTTCGTATTGCTCCTCAAAGTCTGAGGTTTCTTCGTTCTCGCTCTTATCCTGACTGGGAGAATTGGCTTCCTTGTAAAAAATATCAAGATTCTCAAGCTGGCTGATACCCGCTCCTACCATCTGACCCTCGCCGATGGTGGCTCCACCCTGAGGCAGAATGCTGAAGCTGCTCTGAATGGAGTTTATTGCCAGCTGAAACTTTTCCAGGTCAACGGTGGACATGGAAAACAGCAAAACGAAAAAGCACAAAAGCAGATTCATCAAATCGCTGAAGGTAGCCATCCACGCCGGAGAACCTGGCTTTACATCTTCTTTTTTCTGCCTTGCCACTATGCCTCACCTCCGGCTGTCTCTGACATGCTGTTGCGGGCCTTGGGCGACAAGAAGGATTTAAGCTTCTCTTCAATAACCCGGGGATTCTCACCCGCCTGTATGGACAACAATCCCTCCACAGTTACTTCCTTCAGCATAATCTCAATATCACTGTTAACCTTCAGTTTGGAAGCAACGGGGTTACACAGCCAGTTGGCAATCAGGGAACCGTACAGGGTTGTAAGAAGAGCTACCGCCATGTTAGGTCCGATAGCGCTGGGATCATCCAGCATCTTTAACATATTTACCAAGCCAATCAGTGTACCAATCATACCCCAGGCAGGGCCCAATTCCGCCCATTTCTCCCAGAAGCCGATAACTCCCTTATGCCGGGTCTCAATACAGCTTAAGTCCGTCTCCAGAATCCCCCGCACCAGCTCGGGGTCGGTACCATCCACCACCAGCATAATACCTTTCTTCAGAAATTCGTCTTCAATTCCGTTGGCCGCTTCCTCCAGAGCCAGAAGTCCTTCCTTACGGGCAACGTTAGACAAATCAATGATATTCCGTATGACCTCCTCAGGGTTGTCCTTCTGAGCCTTGAATATCAGAGTAAAGCCCTTCAAGCCGCTGATAAAATCTGCCATGGTATGGGCTGCCAGTACACCGGATATGGAACCTCCAATGGTAATGAAAATGGAAGGCACATCCCCGAAGTTCCCAAGAGCGGCTGCCCCCTGGTCTCCACTGACAATTCCAAAAAACGCCATTCCAATACCCAGTATAAATCCTATGAGTGATGCTATATCCACTCGTTACACCTGCCTCTCATCCGTGAAATTGTAGTACATAAGCAAATTTTCCATATCCTTCTACTATATATGGTTGTTGGACATAAATTCTCTCTTATATAATATTACTAGATTTTTTATATCTTGTCTACTTTCTTTTACAATTATTTTTTTTCCATCTATCAAAGAAACGACCGTATCCGGCGTTTCCTCCACAAATTCGACTAATTCTGCATTTATCAGAAGTTTTGAACCATTCAGTCTGGTGACTTCTATCATCTTTTTTCTCCATATTCTGACATTACATCCATACATCCCCGCCAATGCCATATAATAGAAAACATGCTCTTCGCGTTTTCTATTGTCAAGAATTACTACAATATTGGGAAGCTGCCCTAAGGCAACCTCCCAATATGCCTGTCAAATTACATTATCGTTTCAGATTAACCAGCTCTTCCAATAAGGTATCGGAAGTGGTGATAATTCTGGAATTCGCCTGAAAACCTCTCTGAGTGGTAATCATCTCCGTAAATTCCGCAGATAAATCCACATTGGACATTTCCAGAACTCCGCTGGTCATCTTGCCGCCGTCAGCAGATATATCCTGACCGATGCCGTCAAACTCGCCGGAGTTTAAGGTGGTCTGGTAACAGTTCTCTCCCACCTTCTCAAGTCCGGAGGGGTTGGCGAAGACCGCCACCGCAATCTGGCCTAAGAGCACCGTATTGCCGTTGTCGTAAGCGCCCCAGATGGTTCCGTCGTTGGATACGGACAAGCCTATAAGGTCACCCAGCTTCTTACCCTTGCCAGTGGTTCCGTCAATGTCGCCAGGCTCGGTTCCCATAGTGGAGGTTCCGCCGTTCTCAAACCATTTGGTCTGGGTGAAGTCCACATCCACGTCGGAGAAGTTCTGCAGGGAAATCACATTGCCCTCCCTATCTGTGAAGTTGGCGTTGAAGTCCAGCAAAACACTGTCCATACCGCCTATGGACTCAAACAATCCGGAATCGGTATCAAATTTTAAAATATTACCGCTTATAGTGGTGGTAATGGTGGCGATAGCAGCCCCGTTGGGCGCCACATCAAAGGCATAGTCCTTGCTAGGATCTGTAACGTCCATGCCGTAGGCCTCCGCCTGCTCCACAGGAACGCTGTAAGTCATTTCGCCACCTGGTGTAAGGCTGTTGTCGACCAAGCCCGGTATTGTCTGGAAATTCTGAGTGAAGCCAAAGGTCATACCGCCGTCTGCATCCATATTAAAGGTAAAAGTTGCAGCGTTAATCCTGGCCGGATCCACATTCAAGGCCGCCATCCACTGTGCAGCTGTGGTTATCTGCTGTCCATTCTTATAATAGGCATTGGCATTGGCATCATAGATTACGCCATAGGTCTCACCCATCATGGAGGCAGACATCTTCATCTCAGCCGGTACCGTCACACTTCCGGCGGCGCCTCCCGGATAATAGCCCGGTGCATAGGTAAAGCCTGTCACCTTCTCAGTATCGTAATTGGCTGCAATGTCCGGGAAGGTCACCGTCTTATAATAGGTTCCTGTCGCATTATTATAAGTATATCCGGTTTGCAGGCTGCAGTTCACCCGCTCTGTCTGCACGGTTTGCTCACCAAATTTCACAAGGTCCGCCAGGTCCGCCGCATTGTACAAATCCTTAATGGACACTCCGTTGATGTCGATGATGTCCGTAAGCTCCACGGTGTATTCCCCTTTCACGTTGGTGGACTTCACGGAAAATTTGGCTGTGTAGTTATAGCCCAATGCATCAACGAAATTCAAATTCATAATATAACCGTCATCGGTATTCACCTGGGGGGAATTCTTATCGAGGATTCCCGCGCAGACTCCGTTGGTGGTAGCCTCAGGCGGAGAAGTCATGTTGGCCGGAGTCATAATCCGAAGGGGGCTTACCGTATCCTTACGAATCAGTCCGGTGTTGGGATCTACCTGCCAGCCCATGACATTGTAGCCGTTGGACTTCATGGCCAGGTTACCGGCTCCGTCAACATAGAATGCGCCAGCCTTGGTAAAGTAGTTGGACACGCCATCGTTTACCACAAAGAAGCTGTCGCCGGTAATAGCCAAATCAAAGGCATCTCCGGTGGTCTGAGTAGCGCCAGGGCCGGTGATATTCACCGTGGTGGAGCCTGTGGTAACACCAAGACCAATCTGCTTGGCGTTGACACCGCCGCGTCCGTTGGCCGTAGGGCCGGATGCGCCAGTTAAATTCTGATACATAATTTCACTGAAGGTTGTGCTGGAAGATTTGAACGCAACGGTATTTACATTTGCAATATTGTTACCGATAACATCCATCTTCGTCTGATGTGTTTTCAAACCTGCCACACCAGAATACATTGCTCTCATCATAACTAAATTGACCTCCTAAATCTTTGCACAGTCTGTCTTCTCTGTCAGTCGAAGACGTGTAAGCCTCCCGAAGGTCCGGCTAAATAACGACTGCGCCATCAATATTTGTGTAAACATTTTCTGCGGATTCTGTCTGATCCATTGCCGTCACCACAGTACGACTGGGAATATTCACAATGAATGCCAGCGAATCCATAAGAACCAGAGATTCCCTGATTCCCTTTGCCTCAGCCTTCTCCGCTCCGGTACTCAACCGCTGCCTTTGTTCCTGTGACAAGTCGATATTCCGGTTTAAGAGCCGCATGGAAGCATGCTTGGAGAATTTCAGTTCCTTTCCATCTATCTCCTGCCGCTTTTCCTCCAGAATCTCCTGGAAGGATACGTGGTCTTCCTTGGAAACAGGTGAAATCCGCCGGGTACTTAAGTACTGGTCTGTAACCTGCTCAATGGAAGAAAACTGATTGGATATCTTATTCATTTCCTTCACCACCGCCATCTTCTCCGGCATCCGGTTTTTCTACCTCGGTATCTTCATCCGGTTCATCCACGTCCGGCGTCTCGGTACTACCATCATCTTCCTTGTCGCCTTCCAGCTTTGCAAGCTGTTCCAGCAATTGCTTTAACTTGTTTAAGGAATCCACATCCAAAAATCCCTGCTGATAACCGGTCATCTTGTTCACTGCGTCCCGGACGGCTTCAATGTTCTCCTTATCATCCAGGGTTACATGCTCCGGTTTGGGCAATTTGGATACTGCTTCCTTGAAGGATTCCGCCAGGGAAATTGCCTCCAGATATGCCTCATCCACCACGGATTCCAAATCCTCAATGTTGTAAGGCTTTCCTTCCACCACAAGGTAGGTTTTGCCGTTCTCAATGGTAACATAGTCCACATAGCCCGACACATAAGAGGTGTTGCCGGTGGCCTCCGAGGTTACCTTAAGTACCACCTGCTTTCCTACCAGGTTCGTGCCCTGCAGGTTCGTCATGGCTTTGTTTAAGTTCTGCATCTCTTCCAGGGAGGAAAAGGTTGCAAGCTGCGAAATGTACTCTGTATTGGATGTGGGCTGCAGGGGATCCTGATACTTCATCTGTGCCACCAGAAGCTGTAAAAATGCATCCTTGTCCAAAGTGTTTCCGCTTCTCGTTTTGGTTGAAGAGGGGCTGTTGCCGCTGGCTGTGCCGTCCACAACTTTACCATCTTCCACCGGTTTCATAATTCCGTTTAATTCCGGCATTTTATTTCTCCTTTCCTATGCGGTCATATCCATGCTGTTTCCATTTTCCAGCATGATTTTTGCCGCAAGACTTTCTTCCTCTGTCATGGTATCCGCCATAACCTCAAGCTGGTCTGCAGACAGGAATCTGCGGGATTTGTTTCCCTTGTCCTGCGCCTGATCACCCTGGGCCTGTCGGTGTTCTCCTTCCAGATTCTGTTCAAATTCGTGGCTGGCGATTGTCACCTCCACCGCTTCCACCTTCAGTCCCTGCTGGTTCATGTTCTCCTTAAGGATTGCTGCCTGGCTCTCCAAAACCTGCTTGACTGCTTCGTTCTGGGCGGCTAATTGGGCGGTAATCACACCATCCCTGGACGCAACCTGAAGATAAATTTTCCCAAGATGCGCAGGATTCAGCTGCATCTCAATGCTGGACTGGGCGGTCTGTACGGTCACTCTGGTAAATTCTGTCACCTGACGCATAATATCTTCTGCGTCCACAAAGGCCCTCTCCACCGTTTCAACGATTTGTTCTCCAACGGAACGCACCGTATGCTCCACGGTCTGGTAGGTCATCTGCGAAGGCTGGGAGGGTTCCTTGTCAAAAATGTTCTTTTCTCTGGAATTCATTCCCGATTGCCCGTTGTCCTTCTGCATGCTCCAGTCTAAATCCGAAGCCTCTGTCTGCTCCTGGCCCTCAAGGGTATTCTCCGGGCTTTGCATTTGCTGCCCCCGGTCAGGCTCCTTTTGCTCAGGCTTTATCTCCTGATTGGGAACCTCTTTTACTTCACTTTCCTGAGAAGTGTCCGTGACTGCAGCCTCCTCTGTTTTAGGCTCTTCCTGGACTGCTTCCTGGCTTATTCCCACCATTTGCGCATCCAGCAGGCGCTCCAGCAATGCATCCATCTCTGTGGAGCTTAACCCGTTCTCCTGGGCAAATTCTCTGACCATGCTCTCCACCTGCTGCATCAGGCTTTGGAAATTGCCGTCAAACAGCAATGCAGTCATGTCTGTGGCCTGAGTAAGCTGCTTTACCAGGCTGGCCAGTCCCTTGCCCATAAGGAGCTCTTCCATGGAGATTCCTAGCTGCTTCATGGCTTCAAGTACATCCTCCACAGTTACGTTCAATACCTCCGCAATCGTTTCGGTGACCTCTTCTTCCAACTCTTTCAGCTTTTCCTCCAGTTGTCCCTCCTTTGTCCGGGTGCCTTTGCCCTCCACCTTCACAATATCCTTGTAGCCGTTCTCCGTCTTCGCCTTATTGTAAGATTCCTCAAGAAGCTCCTGGGGTTGTTTGTCCGGCAGAACATCCACGGAGGACTGCTGGGGCAATGCAGCGGCTGTACCATTAAGTACCATGTCAAAGCCTTCTCCCTGTGAAGAAGTCTTGCCGCTTCCCTGTCCTTTGGCCAGTGACATCGAATCCAAAATCTTCGATACACCATTGCTTGTCATTTTGTCTCATCTCCTTTCTTGCACAGCCGCGAAGATACTGCTTTCGCTTATGGCTGTTTATTCTTTATATTCTTAAGGTTCCTTGGGCTTCATCAGCTTCGTCAGCGACGCAGCGATGGTGGGGTCCATGGCACCGAGAATATCTCCTCTGGCTTCCACATCCATATAGTTAAGAATTTCAGCCACCAATGTTAGATCGTCCTTCATCTCTTCCATGATGGCGGCAGCCGCTTTGGGCTTCATGTTGGCGTAGGTCTGTGCGTATTCCTGGACCTTTTCGTCCTTCGCAACCTGCTGCACCACCTGCTTATACAGCTCTGCAGCATTGGCCGGATCTATACTCTCATAAAACAGCTTATATTCTTCTATATCAGGCGCCTGGTCAGAAAAGACAACCTCTTCGTAGAATTTTGACTTCAACTCCTCAAAGGCGGACTGCTCCGTCTCAAATTGTTTCAGCCGGTCAATCTCAGCCTGGAGCTGGGCGATGGTATCCACATTTCCCTCTGCACCTGCAAGGGCTTCGCTCAATTCTACTTCCAGTTCTTTGATTCGGTCAACGGCCTCTCCCAGAGTGGCATAGGGGTACTGCACATCCACCACCGGCGCCTCCTCATTCTGGCTTTCCGGGAGAATCCGGTTAATATAGGGAACATCCTTTAAGACAGGCCGAAGTATGGTGGAGCCGAAGCCTCCCACATCCAGCTTAATCAAAAGGGCCAAAATCCCCAGCCAGATAATGATGATAATCAAGGTCACAAAAAAGATGGCCACATGGCTTCCGCCTTCTTCTGCCTCATTTTGAGCTTCAGCAGCCTTCTTTTTCTTTTTTTCTTCTTTTTTGCGCATTTTTTCTGCCCGCTTGGCTGCTTTTTTGTCAAATCCGGCATTCTCTTCTGTCGCTTCTGTATTTGCCATAAATTCACCGCCCTTATCCATTTGCTTTTCCCTGATAGGAGTAACTCACCAGCTCATCAATGGCCTTGCTCTCCTCCTGGTCTATCTCGTGTTTAAATTCTTCAAATTCCCGGTCTTTTAATTTCTCGTGGGTCTTACATTCCTTCATCACTTCGTTGAGACGCGCTCTGGCCCCCTCCAGATTCCTCTGGGCAATATGTACCACCACCAGTTGATTACGGGCGGCCTCCTTCATCAGCTCAATGGCCTGACGGCACCGGTTAATCTCCGTCACATCCAGCTGGCTGCTCACCAGACGGCGAGCCTCCTTTTCATAATTCTCCTGGCGCTTTTTAATGGCCGCAAGATGCTCCTCCTCTTCCATGAGTCTTGCTGCCGCCGCCCGGAAGGCCGATTTGGCCTGCCCCTCCAGCTTATATTTGACATTCAGAATACTCTGCATCGAATATTGAAAACGGGCCATGTTTAAAACAATCCTCCAAGCAGCTCCACCACTTCCTCAAAGGGGACCTTTTCATGGGTTTGCTGCATTAAAAATCCTTTGACCGCATCTATCTTCTCAATGGCGTAGTCTATTTCCGGGTTGGAGCCCTTCTTATATGCGCCGATGTTAATCAAATCCTCAGCCTCTTCATAGACCGCCATCACGTTCTTAAGCTGCCCTGCCAGCTTTTGATGCTCTGCTGTGGCAATGCTGCTCATGAGACGGGAAATGCTCTGTAACACATCAATGGCCGGATAATGGTTCCGGTGCACCAGCCTTCTTGACAGCATCACGTGGCCGTCCAGAATACTTCTTGCCGTGTCTGTGATAGGCTCATTAAAATCATCTCCCTCCACCAGCACCGTATACAGGCCGGTGATAGACCCCACTGTCCCGGTTCCTGCCCGCTCCAGAAGCTTTGGCATCTCCGAGTACACACTGGGAGGATATCG
>CAPNGW010000054.1 GCA_948665105.1 uncultured Lachnospiraceae bacterium | reverse complement strand
AAGGCCCTGTGGAATTTAACTCTGCACTGGAATTTAAAATTTCAAGTTACTAAAAGTAGCTGCGTAGCAGCGGAAAGGTTACTGGTCACGGTGTGAACAGTAACTTTCCTTCCGCGAATTTTCATTGACATTACCTATTAACTACACTTATAATTACCTTGTACCCACTGATAAATAACCTGAAATACCCTTCGGGTATACCTGTATGCGATTCCGCAGAGATAAAGAAGCACCCTTCGGGTATACCTAGATGCGATTCCGCAGTAAAGTAGAAAGGACCGGTGTCCATGGACATTAACTATGAGCTCTACAAAGTATTTTACCACGTAGCCTCCTCCTTAAGCTTCTCCGAGGCCTCCAAGCACCTCTTCATCTCCCAGTCCGCGGTCAGCCAGTCCATCAAAACCCTGGAGCGCAAGCTGGAGCAGCCTCTGTTTGTCAGAAGCACCAAACGCGTCCAGCTCACACCCGCCGGCAAAGTCTTATTAAAGCACATCGAGCCGGCCATGAACCTGATTCAGCGGGGCGAAAATCAGCTTCTGGACGCCGCCTCCTTAGGTCTGGGCCAGCTTCACATCGGAGCCAGCGACACCATCTGCCGATATTTTCTGGTACCCTATTTGAAAGAATTTCACCAGAGGTTCCCGGCCGTGCCCATCAAGGTGACCAACGCCACCTCCTCCAAATGCGTGGAGCTCTTGGAGCAGGGAAAGGTGGACTTGATTTTCAGCAACTACCCCAATCCACAATTGAACCACTCTTACGTGCAGAAAACCGTACTCTGTTTCCACGATGTATTTATTGCCAACCCTGCCAGCTTCCACCTGGATAAGCAGGAGATTCCCTTTGCGGAGTTAAAGCAGTATCCCATCATGACTCTGGACCAGAAAAGCACCACCAGCGAATTTTTACATAACTTGTTTCTACAGCACCAGCTGGAGCTGACCCCGGAGGTGGAATTGAGCAGCAACGACCTGCTCATGGACCTTGCCAAAATCGGCTTAGGAATAGCCTTCATCCCTGACTACTGCCTGTCCCTGGATTCTTCCGATTTGTATGTTCTTAAGACGAAAGAACGAATTCCGGCCCGCCAGATTGTGGCCGCCATGAACACCAGCCTGCCGGTTTCGGTATCCACCGAAGAGCTTTTAAAGCTGCTGCCGGAGGTATAAACCATCATATTTTTATTATCAGGAGGTAACTAACATGAAATTCAAAATGATTCACGAGAACTACAACGTAACTGATTTGGAGAAATCCCTGGCTTTCTATGAGGAGGCCTTCGGCCTTAAGGAAATCCGTCGAAAGACCGCTTCCGATAACAGCTTTATCATTGTCTATGTGGGCAATGAGGAGAGTACCTTTGAGCTGGAGCTGACCTGGCTGGCAGAGAAGGAAGGTCGCTATGACCTGGGCGAATGCGAATTCCATCTGGCCTTTAAGACCGACGACTATGAAGCCGCCTATAAGAAGCACAAGGAGATGGGCTGTATCTGCTATGAAAATCCTTCTATGGGCATCTATTTTGTGGAAGACCCGGACGGATACTGGCTGGAGGTTGTACCCACCCGATAAGGTGGGTACTTCTCAAAACATCTCCTCCACCTCTGCCATCCGCAGCGAAAATGCCTCCAACACCCCGGAAGAAATCTCTTCCTCATAGGAATACTGCTCCGTCAATGGGGGATTCTCAAAATTCATCACAGACACCTGCCGCTCAAAGGGGTCCACAATCCAGTACTCCCTCACCCCTGCCTTTTGATATTGCATAAGCTTCGTAAAATAATCATAGTGGGAATTCCCGGAGGATACCACCTCACTAAGCCAATCCGGGGCACCGGAGCAGCCCTTATCTGTCAATATCTCCTTATGGCAGATGACCAGAATATCCGGCTGTACCACCACAGAATCATCCCCAAACAGGCGCACATCAAAAGGCGATGTGTAAACCTGACAATCTCCCTTCCTCTCCCGAATATGGCTCTTAATCCGATACAGAAGCTCTGAAACCAGCCATTGGTGCATACGGCTTGGCGCCGCCATCGCATAGAGCACCCCATGAATCAGCTCCGCTCTGGATGACTCTGACAAAGCCTCAATATCCCTCTCTTCATATTGTCTGGCCCGGTACATATAAGGCACGTCTGATTCCCGAATCATCATCGGTTCCTCTGCCAGCGTACTGTAGGTAAAGGGAATCGTATCTTTGGTGGCCAGTACCTCTTCAATAGCCAAAAGCGTGGCATACCGGGGATTTCTGGTGGCGCCGGAAAAAATCTTATTTACAGTACTCACCGGAATGCCGGACAACTCTGAAATCTCTACATTGGTCATATTGGCTTTCTTCTTCATCTCTTTTAAATCCTGAAGGTTCATACCATCACCATCCTTTGTTATCTGTAACCACTATAATCCAAAAATGGATATTTTTTCAATATTTTATCCGTTTTTGGATATTACATCGACAGAATATCCATCTCATACACCTTATCGCATAGAATCTCAATATCCTCCCGGTTATGACTGGCCAGCAGAATGACTCTTCCCTCCTGCTTTAAATCCCGTAGTATCTCCCGCATTTCCTGGATTCCCTGCTTATCCAGACCATTCATAGGTTCATCCAGAATCAGGATTCCCGGGTCTTCCATAATAACTTGAGCGATTGCCAGCCTTTGGCGCATCCCAAGGGAATAATCTCTCACCTTTTTTCCGGAATCTGCATCCAACCTCACCAGCTCCATCACCTGGCGAATCTTACTACGGTCTATCTTATGGTTAATCATATACAAAAGCTCCAGATTCTTCCGGCCCGAAACGTTCATTAAAAAGGCCGGGTGTTCAATGATAATTCCTGCATCCCCAATTAACTCCTCTCCGACAGCTTTTCCTCTCACCAGAATCTTTCCCGAATCTATCTGCAGCAGCCCGCAAATGCATTTGAGCAGCACCGTTTTTCCGGAACCGTTGTAGCCCACAAATCCATATATTTTGCCGGATTCACAAGTGAAATTCACATCCTTTAATATTTGGCGGGAACCGAATTTTTTACTGATATTTACTACTTCAATGATATTCTGATACTCCATGTCCTTTACTCCTTAAATCACTGTTTTGTCCGGAGTTTGCCTGTGTTCTCCTCACTTTTTCTGCCATATATTTTCCTGGAGACTGTTTGCTTTCGCATTTTTTCTCTTTACCATTGCATGTACAGTGTATTTTTTTTACAATATCATTGAATCATATGATTTTATAAATGTCAATACGCATTCCGCGTACTTTTTATTGACTTTTTGTAGATTCAATGTTATCGTAACCGCAAACATATTTTTGCCGAAAAAAATTTCCCGTATGATAACCGATACTTTTCTGGTTCCACATATTCCACTTGGTTTATGAACTGCCGGGCATCTCCGTTCCCATCATATATGGCCTAAAAGCTCCCTGTATCCTGCTGCCAGAAAGCTTCAGTACCAGCGAGAAGGATATCTATTATATTCTAAGCTATAAAGCTGCTCTTTTCTTTCACCATGATTTATGGCTAAAGCTCTTTTCGTAGCTTCTTTGTGCGTTTTATTGGTGGAATTCATTGGTACTCCTGTTGCAGTGTCAAATTTCCACCATGCTGAATTTTTCACTTTCTGAGCAAAAAAAGGGACTATCTATTTCCCGACAGCCCCGCATATCAAAATATACGAACAAGAGGTTTTTATGCCTTAAAATAGGAGCTACTGAAAAAATCATTATTAACCGGCAGACCACCTTTCGCTCAGTAAATAAAGATATGTCTTACCGGGTGGGTACTTCTCAAAATGCATCACCACACCTGCCGCTCAAAGAGCTCCTCTCCTGTAACTTGCCATTATCCATCTCATACACCTTATCGCACAGTATCTCGATATCCTCCCGATTATGGCTGGCCAGCAGTATGACCTTTCCTTCCTGTTTTAAGTTCAAAAGTATCTCCCTCACTTCCTGAATTCCCCGCTTATCCAAACCGTTCATGGGCTCATCCAATATCAGTATCCCAGGATTCTCCATAATGGCCTGGGCAATTGCCAACCTTTGGCGCATCCCAAGAGAATACTGTCGCACCTTTTTTCTGGAATCTGCATCCAGTCCCACCTGCTCCATCACCTGGCGGATTTTATTGCGGTCTTTATTATGGTCCAGCATATACAAAAGCTCCAGATTCTTTCGGCCGGAAAGATTCATCAAAAAAGCCGGATGTTCAATGATAATTCCCGTGTCCTGAATTAATTCCTCTCCGATAGCTTTTCCCCTCACCAGAATCTTTCCTGTATCTACCCGCAACAGCCCGCAAATGCATTTAAACAGCACCGTTTTTCCAGAGCCGTTATAGCCAACGAATCCATATATCTTCCCTGGCTCACAGGTCAGATTCACATCCTTTAATATTTCATGAGAACCAAATTTTTTACTGACATTTACCACTTCAATGATATTCTGATGCTCCATTCCTATCACTCCCTCCTAAAAGAATCCATCCGATAACGACTTAGTTATCCGATGCTTTCCATTCCATGTGCCTCACTCTCGCCTGACAGAAAATCCCTGATAAAAAAGTCAAAAAGCATAACGCCACCAGAATATAGGCCATGTCTGGCTTCCCATTGTCATAGCCGATACGCCAATTCCCACAATTCATCCAGGAAGCCGGGGAAAAATACACCAATGAAAGGGGAAGCATTACGTCAATAGAGGGTAGAAATGTCAACAATACGGCAGCTGCAGCAGCGCCTGCCCGGTATCCCATCAATGACAGCGCATACATCACCATCCCAAACAGTGCAAACACCAGCCAATCCACCACCACAAGCAGCAGCAGCAGCAATATGGGGGAATAAGCTGTCATTATCTGATAGTCAATGGCAAAGCTCATCCGGTTATTCCCGCCTGTCAATGCCAGGGTCTTGTACACAGCGTCCCAGGACGCAGAAAAATTCCCCACCGAAAGCACTTCCAGAATACTCAGCACTGCTATGAGTGCAGACAAAATCAAAGCACTGCCCATAATATAAGACAAATTCCGCCTGCCCCAGCGCTCCTTGCCCAAACGTATCAGGTCAAAGAGCTGCCCACGCTCCATAAAGGGTGCATCCGAATAAAAATAGATCGCACACAGCAAAATCATTTTCAAGAAAAAATCACTGTTTTGCAAAAAAGGCAGCACCGCCACATTGGCCCGCATATCCAAGAGACACACATTATTCCGAAACTCTCTCAAAAACATATCCAGTATAAATATCAACATAAAAAGCAGTGTAAAAAACCGAAAACTAAACATTCTTCTTTTTATGTTTTGCCCGGAGTTTACCAGTGCTCTCCTTACCTTTTTGGCCATATATCTCCCTCTCAATCTTCTTTTCTGTCAAAATACCAATACCAATAAACGCTGCCAGAGCCACGATAACAGCATAAACAATATTCAGCCACCTGACTTCAAACAGCGCATTGTCGGAATTAAAAATTGCTAATATTTTTGCAGCATTCGGCAGGTGCAGAGTATCTGTGAGAAAATTGTCTATAAAGTAAACACCTATCACAGGCGCACAAATGGTAAACAGCCGATTCTTCTCATACAGAGACAGCCAGGCCGAAAGAAGGGCAAATATACCTCCCATCAAACCACACATACATGCAGAGCAAATAAAATATAAAAGCATGGTATCGCTGTTTAAGAAGAATCCAAAACTGTTCCAAATCTGCCGTTCCTCCACGAAATGGTTCCGTTCTGACAGAAGAGGATATCGGAAGGACATTGCCAGCACAAACAACAGTACTCCCAGAACCATGGCAGCCACACCTCCCCAAAAGCACACCAGCGTCTTGGACCAGGCATATTTCCTAAGGCTCCCTCTCTGAATCTGATGATACCAAGACTGTTGCTCTGCATCTTCCACATAACAGCTGGAAAAAGGAACTGCACAGAAGGCATAGGACAGAATCCACGTGCTGAACCAGCTATTAAAAAAATATCCTGTATAGACATCCATCACAGGTCCCGCCTGATAGGTACCCAGCAGGTAAACGCACGCAATTCCCACTATACCAATATAAAATTGTCCGGATGTTATCAGACGACAGCTGTCTGTTGCCACATATCTTCTCATTATATCCACTCCAGTTCCGGCATCTCTTCTCCCGTAATGGCATTCATCGGTATTTGCATACGGTTGATATAGGTTCCGCCCACTGCATCTAGCAGCTCCTCCGCCAGAGTGCAAATCCAAATCGGTGTCAGTTCAAATTCATTTTTTCCGGTCTGCACCGGAAACTTACACAACCTTGCCTGCTCTACCGTCAATGGATTCGTATTGATTGTGCCGGAATATTTTTCTTCCAGACTCTCCATGACAGTTTCAAATTCAGCCAGAGAATAGATGCCTTCCTGCTCCTGAATCCGGAACCACCGGTTCAGAGAAAACCCCACGATACCATTTTGGGTCTGATATACCTGCAAAGGCGAGTTCTTCCAAAACTCTTCCGGACTGTTGACCTCTACTTTTGTACTCTCATAAATTGGCAGTCCCTGATGTTGCTGACCGATATAATATTGATAGCCTTCCGCATCGTCACTCCACCTGGAATTTTGCTCTTCCGTTTCCATACTGCCAAATACTTCTGCAAGCCTTTTCTCCTCCGCCTTCAATGTCTCCAAATCCAGGCTGAATACCATATAAGGAACTGCTTCTTCCATATCCATTCCCAAAGCGCTCACAGTATCCTTCACATCCTCCCATGCCTCTTCTCTGCTCTGAAAGGCCAAATTCTCACTGACGGAAAATTTATCTGCATTATACTCATCTGTCTTTGAATCGGAAATAAAGATATTTGTGATGTAATACATGGGATTATCTGCGAAGAAAGTTACCGTTCTGCTGCTCAGGGCCAAATAGTGCCCCTCCGCATCCTCAGCCACATGCAATATATATCCGTTTCCACCGGCATCTGTATTTCCTTCATAGTCTGCCGTCTCCACAGAGCCGCTGTCTCCCATGAAATATTCATAAAACTTCTCCTGGTCCAAATCAATCAGGGATGCTGTTGCTTTCGTAATATTCACTTCCGTAAATTCTTCCGGAACCACTACCTCAACGTCAAAGTTGAGGCTGTCGCTTACATACTTCTGATAAACTTTAGGGAATTCCACCCTCTTTTCCCCGCTGCCACCCTGCTCTGCTGTCCGATCTGGCTCCTCTGCTCCCCCTGGCTGTACCGAATATTCCACATGCATCCGGCTGTAAAGGAATGCAATTACAGCCCCGCATAGCAGGAATAATACAAGGAATTTCGCCGCCTTTTTATACTGGTTCACCGCAATACCTCCATGAGAATATATTAAGCACTGCCAGGCATCCCGCCGTATAGGGGACAGAATGCCTGACAAATTCCACGATATTTAATTATGAGGTATAGCGGCCTGAAACAGTTACTTTGTAACTTACTTTATTATTCTGGTCACCCAGAATATATAGCTTGCAGTTTGAGCCTTTTCCTGTATAGAGAAAATATGAATCCACAATTCTGGTGGTATTTGTATAGAGCGGAACCAGTCCTGCGCGAGGTTCCATGGAATTCGCGCTGGTGCTGGAAGTAAGCATTGCCCGGTCTACGATGGAGCTTAATCCTGTGGAGCCGGTGATTGTAGCATACCAGTTTTGTTCATTATCAGCCTTCGTTTTTGCTACAATCGGCTGCCAGGCCTCCATATTCGCTCTGCTGGTATAAGAAAAATTAGAAAAGGTTACATATGCCGCTGACACCTTCGGGCAGCTTGCTATCGCCAAAAATGCAAGCATTACAGTTGGTACAATTCGTTTTAGTTTCATCCATTCATCCTCCGTCTTCTCTTTACTCCCACATATGCATATATAGTGTATTTTTTTTACAATATCATTAAATCATACACTCCCTAATATGTCAATACGCATTCCGCGTACTTTTTATTGACTTTTTGTGGATTCAATGTTATCGTAAATAAAACACGTTATAAGGCTAAAAAATTGTCGTTTCTAAGGTAATCCACAAAAATTTTCAGAAAGAAGGTGATACCATGTTTCTCAAAAAACCATATGCCAAAATCACCAATCGCGATTTGGATATCTTAAATATCCTCTGGAACTCTGAAAAGCCCATGACTGCTTCCGAAATCGTGGCCACTGGTGATGCTCTGACCACCAACACCGTGCAGGCAGTCCTGCGGAAGCTGTTAAAACAGGCATGGGTGGAGGTTGCAGATATTGTCTATAGCGGAACCGTGCTCTGCCGAAGCTACCGGCCAACCATGACATCCAAGGAATTCGCCCTTACCCAGCTTGCAGAGGAGTTTAAAGAGCTTCAGTCGGAGGTTTCCACTTCCTCTCTGGTTGCTACTCTGCTGGACAACGAACCGGATATTCAGAGAAGAGCGGCAGAGATAGAGGAGCTGGAGCAATTATTGGCGGATTATAAGAAATCGATAGGATAGTACAGAGGAGGTCCTGATATGATAACTTTCTCAATGTCCTCAGTGATGATGTCAGTACTGTTCAGCAATTTACTATTATTAGTGTTATATTTGATATTCCGAAAGACAACGCTAATGATGGATATTGGGTACAAGTTGCTGGAAATTTTTCTGATTATTACTTTATTGCGGTTTCTGATGCCCTTTGAGATTCTTATAACCACAAACATATTTTTGCCGAAAAAAATTTCCCGTGTGATAACCGATACCTTTCTGGTTCCACATATTCCACTTGGTAACACCACACTATCTGTTTGGCAAATATTTTTAGTACTGTGGGGAATAGGTATCCTTGTTCAGTCCTTCCGGTTGCTTCAATCGTATCGCAGATTCCGCAGACGGATTTTCAGATTCGCTACAGATATTTCAGACAGAGAGCCTTACCAGGGTTTACTTCACACAATATGTCAGGAGCGAAGCCGGAAAAATGTGTTTCATATTTATGAACTGCCGGGCATCTCCGCTCCCATGATATATGGCTTAAAATCTCCCTGTATCCTGCTGCCAGAAGCCTTTCGTGCCAGCGAGAAAGATATCTATTACATACTAAGCCATGAAGCCGCCCATTTCTTCCACCATGATTTATGGCTAAAACTCTTTTCGCAGCTTCTTTGTGTGTTTTATTGGTGGAATCCATTGGTACTCCTGCTACAGCGTCAAATTTCCACCATGCTGGAATTAAACGTAGATTTGTACCTTACATCCTCCATCAATTCACGTTGCAAAACAGAGTATCTGGAGTGCCTGCTTAACACCGCCAGGGCCCAAATAGGCCATGGGATTCATCCAGCCCTCTCCTTTTGCACTGCCCAGGACTCCCTGCTACGCCAGCGGTTCCTGATGCTTACTGATAACCCACAGAAAAATAAAAACCGGCAGATACAGCTTTTATTTTCATTTGTTGTAGTTGCCCTATATACATTTTCTGTATTTTTCATCTTCGAGCCCAGTTCTGTATCGCCCGAGGTAGAAATGAATACTTTTGAAATCACTCCGGAAAATGCATATTTTATTGAAAATCCCAATGGCGGTTACGACTTATACTTAGACGACAGCTTTTTAATAACAGCACCTTTCATTGATGATTCTTTATCAAATTTAACAATTTACAAAAGTACACAGGAGGTTACATATGAATAAGCGCATTACAAAAACGATCCCTTATCTTTTTTCACTGATTTTTTTACTTTCTATGGTTATAAGTACTAGCATTATCAGCCAGGCTGCATACATTCCCTCTCCAATGATTCTTGATTCCAGCGACGATAGCAGTATTATGCCTGCATCCGATGACATTCGCTGGCGTTATGAAATAAAATACGGTAAGCTTTATAAACGCCTGTACAATTATACGAAGGATCAGTGGATTGGTGACTGGATTCTTGCATCTTAAAATTATCCCTTGTCATCGCATAGCCGGCAAAATATGAACACAAAAAAGGCGTATGGTTTATAATTACTATTCCATACGCCTTTATGCTGTTACTTTATCATAGGATCACAATAATCTCCCAGCATTCCGACCTATTCCCATCTGATAATATCCCTGTCCTTTTATCTCTATCTGCTTTCTCCGCTAAATCATCTACAAATTCGCCCTTACCAGCTTTGGCCGATACCCCTGCTCTTTGAGGGCCGTCATAATCTTCTCCTTGTGCTCCGTGCCAAAGGCCTCCAGAGTGATGCGAAGCTCCACCGCCACACTGCGGTTGGTGTTCACAAACTGGTTGTGCTCCAGCTTAATCACATTGCCCAGCTCCTTTGCGATGGTTGCTGCCACCCTGCAAAGCTGGCCGGGCTTATCTGGCAGAAGCACCGACACCGTAAAGATACGGTCCCGGAAAATTAATCCCTTTTGCACCACGGAGGACATGGTAATCACGTCCATATTGCCGCCGCTTAAGACCGACACCACCCGCTTGCCGGTGACGTCAAGATGGCGAAGGGCCGCCACTGTCAGAAGGCCGGAATTCTCAATCACCATCTTGTGGTTCTCCACCATGTCAAGGAAGGCCACCACCAGCTCATCATCCTCCACCGTGATGATATCGTCCAGGTTTTCCTGAATATAAGGAAAGATTTTCTCACCCGGCGTCTTGACTGCTGTTCCGTCGGCAATGGTATCCACCCCGGGCAGGGTAGTCACCTTGCCCGCCTTAAGGGAAGCCTTCATACAGCTGGCTCCT